>JBEKNG010000394.1:0-5749 GCA_049523075.1 Paraburkholderia sp. | reverse complement strand
GCTCGAAAAACGCCTCGCCCATCTGCGAGCCACCGATCCGAAGAAGTTCGCGTTGTTTACCGGCCGTGACCAGATGCAGGCGCTCACCGGGCTGTTCGCCAAACAGTTCGGCACGCCCAACTACGCGGCGCACGGCGGCTTCTGTTCGTCCAACATGGCCGCGGGCATGATCTATACGATTGGCGGCTCGTTCTGGGAATTCGGCGGCCCGGATCTCGATAGCGCCAAGCTGTTTTTCATGATCGGTACCGCCGAGGACCATCACTCGAATCCGCTGAAGATCGCGCTCTCGAAGTTCAAGCGCGCCGGCGGCCGTTTCATCGCCATCAACCCGATTCGCACCGGGTACGCGGCGATTGCCGACGAGTGGGTGCCGATCCGCCCCGGCACGGACGGCGCGCTCTTTATGGCGCTGATTCATGAACTGCTCAAAACGGACTCGTACGACCGCGAGTTCGTCACGCGGTACACCAACGCCGCCGAACTGCTCGACATGAATGCCGATAGCGACGCGTTTGGTTTGTTCGTACGCGAACCGGGCCTGCCCGAACTCAATCCGCTATTTCCGCAAAACCACCTGTGGTGGGATCGCAAGACCCAGCGCGCCGTGCGTCATCACACGCCGGGCGCGGAACCTGCCCTTGAGGGCCGTTTTACGCTCGACGACGGCACGCCGGTCACGCCGTCGTTTGCGTTGTTGCGCGAACGGGTGGCCGAGAGCACGCCGGAGTGGGCATCCGATATCACCGGCATTCCCGCCGACACGATCCGACGCCTTGCGCGCGAAATGGCGGACGCGGCGCGCGACCACAAGATCACCTTGCCGATCCAGTGGACCGACGCATGGGGCCAAGCCCACGATACGGTTACCGGCAACCCGATCGCCTTTCACGCGATGCGTGGGCTTGCGGCCCATTCAAACGGCTTTCAATCGATCCGCGCGCTGGCGGTGCTGATGTCCTTGCTCGGCACGATCGACCGGCCAGGCGGCTTCAGGCACAAGTCGCCGTATCCGCGGGCGGTTCCGCCCTCGGCCAAGCCGCCGAACCACCCGGACGCCGTGCAGCCGAATACGCCGCTCGCCAACGGCCCGCTCGGCTGGCCGGCCGCACCCGAGGACCTGTTCATCGATGACGCCGGCGAATCCGTGCGGATCGACAAGGCGTTCTCGTGGGAGTACCCGCTCGCCGTGCACGGGCTGATGCATAGCGTGATCACCAACGCATGGCGCGGCGATCCTTACCCGATCGATACGCTGCTGATTTTCATGGCCAACATGGCGTGGAACTCCTCGATGAACACGGTCGAAGTCCGCAAGATGCTCGCGGACAAACACGAGAACGGCGAATACAAGATTCCGTTCCTGGTGGTCTGCGACGCGTTCCAGTCGGAGATGACCGCCTTCGCCGATCTGATCCTGCCGGACACGACCTATCTGGAGCGGCACGACGCAATGTCCATGCTCGACCGGCCGATCTCCGAGTTCGACGGTCCGGTGGATTCGGTGCGGGTGCCGGTCGTACCGCCGACCGGCGAATGCAAACCGTTCCAGGAAGTGCTGATCGAACTGGCAAGCCGCCTGAAGCTGCCGGCGTTCACCACAAAAGAGGGCGCGCGCAAGTTCCGCGACTATCCGGACTTCGTCGTCAACTTCCAGACCGCACCGGATTCGGGCGTGGGCTTTCTGATTGGCTGGCGCGGCAAGGACGGCGACAAGGCGCTGGTGGGTGAGCCGAATCCGCAGCAGTGGGAGCAGTACGCCAGCCACAATTGCGTGTTTCATTACACGCTGCCGGAGCCGCTGCAATACATGCGCGGCGTCAACGGTCCGTATCTGAAGTGGGCGGTGGAAAACGGTTTTCGCAAGTTCGACACGCCGATCATGATCCAGCTTTACTCGGATGTGATGCAGAAGTTCCGGCTCGCTGCGCAGGGCAAAACGTCGGGGCGTCAACCACCTGATCATCTGCGCGAGCGCGTGGCGCGCTATTTCGATCCGCTGCCGTTCTGGTACGAGCCGCTCGAACGCGCCGCTACCGACCGCACGCGCTTCCCCCTGGCTGCCGTCACACAACGTCCCATGGCGATGTATCACTCATGGGACTCGCAGAACGCCTGGCTGCGGCAGATTCACGGCGAGAACTATCTGTTTATGAATCCGTTGATGGCGCGTGAGAACGGTATCGAGGACGGTGGCTGGATCTACGTCGAATCTCCGTGGGGCAAAGTGCGCTGCATGGCGCGCTATAGCGAGGCAGTGGAGCCGGGCACGGTGTGGACATGGAATGCGATCGGCAAGGCCGCCGGTGCGTGGAACCTCGGGCCGGATGCCAACGAGTCGCAGCGCGGCTTTCTGCTCAACCACCTGATCACGGACGAACTGCCCGGTGTGACGCCAGGTCACGCGCGCACGTCGAACTCGGATCCGATTACCGGGCAGGCGGCCTGGTATGACGTGCGTGTGCGCGTCTATCCGGCTGAGGCCGACGCAGACCATACATTGCCGCAGTTCGCACCCATGCAGACACTACCCGGCTCGACCGGCGTCCTGCATCGCATCGTTCAGACCTACTTCGCAGGACGCGGCGAATTTGCTGCGCGCCTGAGCGGCGCCAGCAAACAGAAATGACGAGGAGCATTCAATGACCCAGATGGCGCTCGTAATTGATCTGAACGTCTGCGTGGGCTGCCACGCGTGCGTGACGAGCTGCAAGGAATGGAATACGTCCGGCGAGGCCGGCAGTCTGGCCGATTTTCGGCCGTATGACGCCGATCCGTCCGGCACGTTCTTCAACCGCGTGCAGACCTTCGAGGCCGGCGAGTTTCCGCTCACCGACACCATTCATTTTCCGAAGTCGTGTCTGCACTGCGAGGACCCGCCGTGCGTGCCGGTGTGTCCGACCGGCGCGAGCTACAAGCGCAAGGAAGACGGACTCGTGCTGGTTGACTTCGATAAGTGTATCGGCTGCAAATACTGCGCGTGGGCCTGTCCGTACGGCGCACGCGAGCTCGACGAAGAGCGCAAGGAGATGACCAAGTGCACGCTGTGCGCGGACCGCATCCATAACGAGGCGCTGCCCAAACGCGATCGCAAACCCGCCTGCGTGCTGGCATGTCCGACTTCGGCACGCCTCTTTGGCGATATTCACGATCCGGACTCGGTGGTGTCGCAGGCGATTCGCGAGCGGGGCGGCTATCAATTGATGCCGGAGTGGGATACGAAGCCTGCCAATCACTATTTGCCGCGCCAGAAGACGGCGTCGTGTGGCGGCGAGTCCTGTTCGTGCAAGTCGCAGGACACGGCCGATGCTTTGGTTGCGGATGCAACCATACCGGCTGCCGCTGCCGCTGCGTCCACGCCGCACCCACAGCTTCACGCCGAGCGGCGCGGTGCCGTCTCCGGCATGCTCGACCGCGTGTTCAATATTCTGAGTCTGGGGAGGGGTGCATGAAGCCCGCATTTTCCGTGGTGTTTCTGACCACACTGAGCGGTGCAGGGCAGGGTCTTTTGATCGCACTGTTCGGCGTTGAACTGGCCGTGCGCCTCGGATTCATCGCCGCCAGTTCCGCACCGCCGCAGATGTTCTTTGTGTTGGGCGGGGCGCTCACAGTCGTGCTCGGCGGCCTCGGACTGCTGGCCTCGTTTTTCCACCTCGGTCATCCTGAACGCGCGTGGCGGGCCATTGCGATGTGGCGTACCTCGTGGCTTTCGCGTGAATGTCTGGCGCTGCCCGCGTTTCTTGCCTGTGCGTTTGCGTATGGCGTCGCGCACTGGTTCGGCTCGCCGTGGTCGCTCGCAATCGGCGCGCTCGGCGTACTCGCGAGTGCCGTGTTGTTCCTGTGTACCTCGATGATCTACGCGTGCCTGCGTTTCCTGCAGGAATGGGCCACGCCGCTGACCATGGTCAACTTTGTGCTGCTCGGCTGCGCGTCCGGGTTCACGCTCGCGACGGCCTGCGCCGCGTGGTTCGCGCCGGCGCTAGTGACGGGGCTCGCTGTGTGCGCGGGTGTGCTGACGCTGGCAGGCTGTACAAGCCGTGTGGCGTCACTAGTGCGCAATGCGCGGCTGCGGCCGAAATCGACCGTGCAGAGCGCAACGGGGATCAAGTCGGCGAAGCTGGAGCAGAAGTCACGCGGCTTCACCGCAGGGGCTTTTAATCTGCGTGAGTTCTTTCACGGCAAAACGCCGCAAACGCTGCAACGGATCAAGTGGACGTTTCTCGTTGGTGCATTTGCGGTACCGCTCGTGTTGATTGCGCTGGGCGGCAGCGTGCCGTCGATCGTCGCGTCTTTCTGGCTGCTGTGTGCCGCGTGCGCCGTGCAGTACGCTGGGCTCGTGGCAGAGCGCTGGTTTTTCTTTGCTGAAGCACGGCATCCGCAGAATCTGTATTATCGGCAGGCTTCGTGATTCACTGCGATTGCCACAGAGTGAGCCGGACGTGACGCGTGATTCTGATGCCTGAATCCTGACGCCGCGGAATAGGCCGCCCCCGCCTGAAAGCTACGCAAGCCGTCCCATCTCCGGTTGCGCGAGGTGCAGGACGTCATACACTTCGCCGCCTCGCGCCGGATCGGCCGGCGCTGACGAGACGGTAAACCGGGTCAGCTTCCACGCGTGGAGATCGAGCGCGGCCCACACGGCCACCGTGTCGGGTCGCGCCGCGATCTCCCGATTGCGTTCAACTTCGCCGTTGTACAAAGCCGCACGATCCGTTCCGGCGGGCAGTACACGTTCGTCGCGATAGATCGACAGCGCTTGCTTCGCGCTGCCGCGACGGGCGTCGAGTGGCAACCACGTTTCAATTTGCGGACGGCCGAACGAATCGATCACTGCCTGGAACCGCTCGCCCATCAGGAAACGGACCGCCGCGTCCGAGTCGAACCACAAATAGATGGAGGCGTAAACGTTACCTGCCGCCCCGTGACGGTTACGCTGCTGTGTGGCGAACAGCTTGCAAACGAGGCCTTCGGTGTCATTCCACAGCGGCCCGCGCTCCGCAACGCGCCGGCGGATGATCTCCATGTCGTAGTCGGTGGGCAACCGGTGTGAATACTGCATTGCGAACATGCCATTCTCCGTAGGTTGAGCGAACGACCTGTAGTTTGCGCGCAAGCAGGCTTCCGGTGAAGGCCGGCGTCGAGATAGCTGTGATGAGCGGAACGAATTGCACGGATCCGGTCACTGACCGGCGTTTGGCGGATTCGTCGCTGGCTGCGTGCCCTGCGCCCCGGACTGCGCCGAACCATTCATTGCCGGACCATAGCTGCTCGCGTTCCCCTGGGCCGCCCGCTGTTGCGCTCCCCCACACGTGCTTCAGCGGCCTGGATGTCTCGTGGATAGCTGGAATCGTTGTGGTTTACCCCGGTCCATCGCGACGCAACCGCGTCCCGGCGCGTTCATATCGTCTCGCTGAATCCGGCAATAGCGCTCACGCGTATTGCGTTGCCGCCACCGGAAGACTACTTTTCGACAGCTACGAAAACGAGAGTTGCTTAAACGTTCCGCACGAAGACAATCAAGGAGACAAGCTGGGCTTCCTGCAACCCTGCCGATCAATGTCGGCAATACCGCTTTCATGCTGCTGTGTGCGAGCCTCGTCATGCTGATGACGCCCGGGCTCGAGTTCTTCTACGGCGGTCTGGTAGAACGCAAGAATGTGCTGTCGATCATGATGCAGAGTTTCATTTCTCTGGCATGGACGACGGTGCTCTGGTTCGCCTTCGGCTACTCGATGTGTTTCGGGCCGAC
>JBEKNG010000393.1:0-5769 GCA_049523075.1 Paraburkholderia sp. | reverse complement strand
GAGCGCATCGCAAAAGTTGTTCGGTTCGCGTGCTCGTGCTGCCGTTCGAGAACAAGACCGATGACGCGTGCCTGAACAACTTTTGCGATGCGCTCGCAGACGAGACCTCCGCCAACCTCGGGATGCTCAATCCTGAACAGATCCTGGTCATCGCGAGGACGACAGCCAAGTGTTACCGGCACACCCGCAAGAGTATTGCCGAGATTGCCCATGAACTGGGGCTCGACTATATGCTGGAGGGCTCCTTGACCCGGGATACCGGACGCGTGCGCCTGCGGACGCAACTGGTTCGCTGCTTCGATCAGACACAGGTCTGGAGCGGCTCTCGCGAGATGTTGGCGACGGATGCGTTGGACATTCAGACGGAGGTCGGCGTCGCGCTCGCCGAGGAAGTCTCGCCAGCACTCGCGGAGCAGCAGCGGCGCATGCCCACGTGACGCCTGCCGATCGATCCTTGCTCACGGCGCGAATTTGCGCGGCCGCTATTATTGGACTCGCCGCGAGCGTTTGTGAGGTCACTGACCCCTGTAGAGGCCGTTCCAAAGCCGGGCCTGTTCCGCGGATTGCTCTGAACGAACGAGGTCCTGATAGACCTGTTGCCGCGTCATCGCCTGTGGACGTCCCGCGTCACTTCTTGATGCATCGGTTATTCCCCCGACGTCCTGGCCGGCCTGTGCAGGTGCTTGAGGGGTAGTCTGGTCTTGCGCACAAACGTGTCCAGCGACGAGGGCGACGGCGCAGGTCACCACGATTCGAAACATCTTCATGTCGAATTACTCCACCAAAGAAGTATGGACACGGTCAGCCGGTAGCTGGCCGAAACGGCGATGCCGGGTGCTTTGATAGCGAGGCTGTGCGCAGTCCGGATCGCGTCCCCTAATAGTGCGATCCGGTTGCCGGGAATACCATGGACGGAAGCTGAAGAAATCGTTAACTTATGGCGGCCGTGTCGAGTGGATGTAACGGCCGCCCAACCCAACTTACTTCAATCCGAAGCCAAGCGTGCGCAATGCGCTCACAAGGCGGTCGCGACCGGATAACGCTTCAGGACCGCGCACGCGGTTTGAGGCCTGGGTAGTCCAATTGAGCTCGCGCATTTGCTGCTGGCGCTGGAACGCGTTCATCGACGCATCGTAGTCCGCCAGCGCTTCGCCGGATTCCGGCTGATACACTTCGAGATGCAGGATCACGCGCTGGGGCAAGCGCGGCTTGACGTCCGTTTTGACGGTGGGATCCGGATAGCCGACAGTCAGGCCAAACACCGCGAACGCTTCGGGCGGCAACGCAAGTTCCGCTGCGACGTCCTCGGGCTTGTTGCGCATTCCGCCGATGTAGCAACAACCCAGGCCCAGCGACTCGAGGGCCACCACCGCATTTTGTGCAGCGAACGCCGCATCGGCGACCGCGACAAGGAATGCTTCGAAGTAGTCGAGACCGTCAGCAGCCGTGCCGGCCGCAGCGCTAACCCGGCGCAGACGTGACAGGTCTGCAATAAACACCAATAGCAACGGCGCCGCCGCTACATGCTTCTGATTGCCCGCATAAACGGCGAGGCGCTGCTTGCGCCCGGTATCGCGCACAGCCACTACGCTCCACGCCTGCAGGTTCGACGAACTGGATGCCGACTGCGCGGCAGCCGTCACCGTTTGAAGAATGTCGGCTGGCAGTGGCTGCGCTGAATAGGCGCGCACTGACCGATGGTTCAATAGCGTTTCGATCACGTCGTTAGCGGATGCATCCGTTGTATTGGACGCCGGCAACCACGAAGCGCCGTAGCGGTCCCGCAGCAGTGCATGGAATTTCCCGCTTTCCGGTACATCGGCGCTCGCCGCAACTGGTTCACTCATGTTCAACTCTTGTCATAGTTCAGGTTTCGGCCGCGGGCCTCAGATACCCGCCGCCGGCACTCGCCAGCAAGCGGGACACGTGTTATCGCTGCAACAAGCAGCTACTTCTGGGTGGTTAGTTTGTCCTGCGTACGGCTTTCGAAGTCGGTGGCAGCATGGCGTTCGTGCAACTGGTCCGACAGCTCGCCAAAGGTGCGATTGACCTTTCGTCCGCGCCGCACGGCCGGGCGTTCGCCGATCGTGTCCGCCCAACGCTGGACGTGTTTATATTCCTGCACCGACAGGAATTCGCCCGACTCGTAGAGCCAGCCTTTCGCCAACCCGCCGTACCAGGGCCAGATGGCCATATCGGCGATTGTGTACTCACTGCCCGCTATGTATTCGTTTTCGGCGAGCTGTTTGTCGAGGACGTCGAGCTGACGCTTCACTTCCATCGTGAACCGGTCGATCGCATATTCGATTTTGCTAGGCGCGTACGCATAGAAATGGCCGAAGCCGCCGCCCAGATACGGTGCGCTTCCCATCTGCCAGAATAGCCATGACAGGCACTCGGCGCGCGCGCCAGGTTCGGTCGGTAGAAAAGCGCCGAACTTCTCGGCAAGGTATAGCAGAATCGAGCCGGACTCGAACACCCGGATCGGCTTCGCGCCGCTGCGATCGAGCAGCGCAGGAATCTTGGAGTTCGGATTCACGTTGACGAAGCCGCTGCCGAACTGTTCGCCGTCGCCGATCCTGATCACCCAGGCGTCATATTCCGCGGCGCTGTGGCCAAGCGCCAGCAGTTCTTCGAGCATCACCGTGACCTTTACGCCGTTGGGTGTCGCGAGCGAATAGAGCTGGAGTGGATGCAGTCCAACCGGCAATTCCTTGTCGTGCGTCGGCCCTGAGATCGGGCGATTAATGTTCGCGAATCGGCCGCCGCTATCCTTGTTCCAGGTCCAAACCTTCGGTGGCACGTAGTCGACAGTGCTCATGCTTCACGCTCCTTGCGTCCTTGCATCGTGGGAATAGGGGTTCCGGAGCGAGATTAACAAATTGACAGAGAACGTGCTGGACAGCGGCCAAAGCGCCGGTTGTCCGCATCTGAAGATCGAGTGGCGCGACGAGCGGCCCGTTGCGCAGGACATCTTCTATCAGCGCCCCCACGCCATGACGATACCGAGGTTGTCGATGGCGCCTGGTACGCCAGCGCCGCGTTGTCGAGATTGATGCTCTTCGTCCCGTCCGACTGGTCCGAACACTTCAGTTGCGCCAGCCAGTTCGTCTTCTTGACGGATTGTATGACAGGCGTATAAACTGATTTCCAAGCCTTCCGGTTCGGCGTTCCGCTTCGAGGTGCCGAATCGCTCGTAGATAAAAGACTGAGATAGACGGAGACACCATCATGCCGGGCTATGCAAGCGTAGGAGCGCGCCTGGACGGCCTGCCGCTGTCCGGCTTCCATTGGCGGATGCTCGGTCTGATTGCCGCCGGCATGTACTTCGACTCGTTCGACATTTACATCGCGGGCACGGTACTCGCTGCAATGATTCACAGCGGCGAATCCACTCTTAGTCTCAACGCCGCTTTCGTCTCCATCACGTTCATCGGCATGATGACCGGAGCACGGCTCTCAGGTGTCCTCGGCGACAGGTTCGGGCGCCGCTTCTGCTATCAGTTCAACCTCGGTAAGCCATTGAACAGGAGACTGCCAGCGTGGCACCCGAAACGATCGAGGGCGGTGCGGCCGAGGCGATCAGATGAAACCGGATGCGGCAGAGTCAGGCAGGAGTAAAACGCGCTGATGCCGCAAGCGCACATCATCCAATACGAGGACACCCGAGACATGTCATCGCAGATCGAAAACTACCGGATTTTCGCAGTCAAGTACGCGCACTTCGAGCGTCGCTCAGGCGACAACTTCATCGGCGGCGATTCTCATGACGTCGCGATGCCACTCGATTATTTCGTGTGGGCCGTGGTCGGCGATACGCGCACCTTTATCGTCGACACCGGCTTCGATCAGACGATGGCCGACAAGCGGGGACGCAAGATCACGAATACTATTGAACGCGGCTTGCAGAAAATCGGCATCTCCGCTGGCGCCGTCGAGGACGTGATCATCACCCACATGCACTACGATCATGCGGGCAACAGTTCACTATTTCCGCGCGCCCGGTATCACATTCAGGACCGCGAGATGGCATATTGCACGGGCCGCTGCATGTGCCACCACGCGCTCAGTCATCCGTTCGAACCGGAGGACGTGAAGTCGATGGTCGGCCGTCTGTTCGACGGACGGGTGCAGTTTCATGAAGGCGCATCGGAAGTCTCGCCGGGCCTAAGCGTGCATTGGGTCGGCGGCCATACGAACGGTCTGCAGGTCGTGCGCGTGCATACGAAGCGCGGCTGGGTCGTGCTGGCGTCGGATGCGTCGCACTTCTATGCGAATATGCAGCAGCATCGGCCGTTCCCTATTGTGTACAACGTCGGCGACATGCTGGAAGGCTATGAAACCGCACATCGTCTTGCCGCATCGCCGAATCATGTGATTCCCGGTCATGACCCGGCTGTGCTTGCGCGTTATCCCGCACATGATCGTGAGACGGACGGCTGGATTGTGCGGCTCGATGTCGAGCCCCGCTAAGAGAAACGTCACATGGCGCTAAACGGAAAAAATGTGCTCGTGACCGGTTCGTCGAACGGACTTGGCCTCGCAATGGCAACAGCACTCGCGGCGAGCGGTTGCAATATCGTCTTGCATGGTCTTGAACCGGCGCAAAGCGTGGAGCAAACGACTGCCGAGCTTGCGTCGTCATACGACGTAAGTGTGAGTTACGTTCGTGCTGATCTGTCGACGGTCGAAGGCGTCGATGCGCTCGTCGAAACGGCGCGTGCGCGGGTGGGATCCATCGACGTGTTGATCAACAACGCGGTGGTCCGGCATTTCGCCCGCATCGAATCGTTCGCGCTCGAGCACTGGCATCGTGCACTTGCCGTGAATCTGACGGCAGCGTTTCGCGCCATCCAGTTGACGCTGCCCGGCATGCGTGAGCGCGGCTGGGGACGTATCTTCAACATGACCTCAGTGTATGGAGCTCGCGCAACGGCTAATCGCGTCGACTACGTTACGACGAAGACTGCCTTGCTCGGACTCACACGGTCGGTGGCCGTTGAGACGCTCAATCAGGGCATTACGTGCAACGCGATCTGCCCTGGGTCGGTGCTGACAACGAAAATCGAGGGCCGCATCAACGATCTGATGGACGCGCGACGATCATCCATCCGACTGCCCCAGTCGCCGCGCCCCTGTTTGCGCTGGCCGAAGCGCGAGCACAAAGGCAGGCAGACGCGGCGCCGATCAGCGGCGAAGCGCTACTCCTCGCATTCGTGCTCGGCGTGGAGGTCGAATGCCGGATCGGCAACGCGGTGTCGCCCGAGCATTATCAACGCGGCTGGCATATCACTTCGACGTGTGGCGTGTTCGGTGCCGCGGCAGCGGTCGCAAAAGCCCGCAGGCTGAACGAACAGCAGATCATCTGGGCGCTTGGCAATGCGTCGGCGCAGGCGGGCGGCCTGGTCGAAATGCTCGGCACGATGTCGAAAAGCATCGGCGTCGGGAATGCAGCGCGCAATGGGCTGCTGTCGGCCCTGCTGGCCGCAGACGGATTTTCCGGTCCCGACGCCCCGCTCGAAGGCGCGCGCGGGTTTCTGCGCGTGAGCGCCGCGGCCCCCGATCTGAGCGCGATCACGGCTGGACTGGGACGTGATTGGGCGCTGTCGTCGAACACGTATAAGCCATACCCGTGTGGTGTCATGCTCAATCCAGTCATCGACGCATGTCTCGAGTTGCGCCGCGATGCATCCTGGGCGCTTGACGATATCGAACGCGTCGAACTGACCGGGCATCCGCTGCTGCGCGAGCGCACCGACCGGCCTCGCG
>JBEKNG010000392.1:0-5788 GCA_049523075.1 Paraburkholderia sp. | reverse complement strand
ACCTGCCGGCTGACCGCACTCTGGGTGACGTTGAGCAGCTCGGCGGCACGGGTGAAGCTGCCGGTACGGCCAGCCACTTCAAAGGCTTTGAGCGCGTTGAGCGCAGGCATTTTTCGTTTCAAGAGCGTCTCTGATGGGATCCGGCAAACGGAGAACATTTTACGCGTTCGGCGTCACGGGACTTCCGGGCGATATGCGTTCCTCAGATGGCGCAGGGCCGCCAGCTAAGGCGCGAGTCGCCTTTGCGCATTCAAAGGGCCGCAATGACATATTTCCGTCATTGTTTCGACACATTGATGGACCAGCATGAGAAGTTGACGCGACTACTTGGGGCTCACGCCATGCCGGAACTTTCGTACCCGCAGACGACCACCACCAACGCACGAAGCCGCGGCATTGGTCTGATCATTTTCCTGGCTGTGATTGCGATCGGCGCGGGGTACTGCGCCGTGCATCTCGTTAGCGATCTGCAGTCCGTACAGTCACTCAGCTTCTTGCCTTACCTGTTACTTGGCGTCGCATTGCTGATCGCGCTCGGTTTCGAGTTCGTCAACGGCTTCCACGACACCGCCAACGCCGTCGCAACGGTGATATACACGCATTCGCTCACGCCGAATCTCGCCGTGATGTGGTCCGGCACGTGGAACTTCCTCGGTGTGCTGACCTCGAGCGGAGCTGTCGCGTTTGGCGTGCTGCAACTTCTGCCGGTCGAACTGATCCTGCAGGTCGGCAACAGCGCCGGCTTCGCAATGGTGTTCGCCCTGCTGATCGCGGCTATCATCTGGAACCTCGGTACGTGGTACTTCGGCTTGCCGTCGTCGAGTTCGCACACGCTGGTCGGGTCCATCATCGGCGTGGGTCTCATGAATCAACTGATGCACGGCGCCGACGGCACCAGCGGCGTGGACTGGAATCAGGCGCTCGGCGTCGGCAAATCACTTGTGTTCTCGCCGATCGTCGGGTTCCTGCTCTCGGGACTGCTGCTGATCGTCCTCAAAGCAGTCGTACGTGTACCGGCGCTGTATGCGGAACCGAAGAGTAACGAGCCGCCGCCGTTCTGGATCCGCTGCCTGCTGATCCTGACCTGCACGGGCGTTTCGTTCGCGCACGGTTCGAATGACGGCCAAAAGGGCATGGGCCTGATCATGCTGATCCTGATCGGGACGGTACCCACCGCGTACGCGTTGAACAAGGCCGTGACGCCAGGGGAAACGCAAACCTTCGTCGCGGTGTCGCAACAGGCATCCGCCACGTTCGGCAAATACACGAATGGCGCTCCGCCCTCGGCGCATCCGCGCACCGACGTCGAAGCGTATGTGCGCACCCGTCAACTGACGCCTGAGACACTGCCGGCGCTGCAGCAACTGACCGGCCAGATCGGCCGACAGGTCGGCGCGTCGGGATCGTTGGCGGGCGTGCCGCAAGATATCGTCGATAACGTGCGGAACAACATGTATGTCACCTCCGAAGCGATTCGCCTGATGGAAAAGGCCAAACAGCCTGCCTTCACGCCGGAGGACAGCAAGTCGATCGACAACTTCAAGGCGCAGATCGATCACGCGACCAAATTCATCCCGACATGGGTCAAGGTCGCCGTGGCGATCGCACTGGGGCTAGGGACGATGGTCGGCTGGAAGCGCATTGTCGTGACGGTCGGCGAAAAAATCGGCAAACAGCATCTGACCTACGGGCAGGGCGCCTCGGCGGAATTGGTAGCCATGCTGACGATCGGCGCGGCCGACGTCTACGGTCTGCCGGTATCGACCACGCACGTGTTGTCGTCAGGTGTAGCCGGCACGATGGCGGCCAACGGCTCGGGACTGCAGTGGAGCACCGTGCGCAGTCTGTTGATGGCGTGGGTGCTGACGCTGCCCGTTTCGATTGCGCTGGCGGCGGGATTGTATTGGGTGTTCTTGCACGTGTTTTGAAAACGGTGTGGGGCGTCGCTCAGCCGACAAACGTTAGCCCCTGAAAGCACCGCCAAAAGAGCGCGGCCATAAAAAGCACCCCAAAGGTTGGATCGGTGTCCAACTTTTGGGGTGCGGTTCAGCCATGCCGCGCTTTTTTCGTTTCGCTAACCGCTCAGTAAACTTCCGGCACGATCATATTGGCCGGCACCGGCTGCCGAATGTACTCGTTGTTGTACACGCGCTCGGGCAGCGTAATGACCGGATGCTCAATCTCGTGATAGGGCACCTGGCTCAGCAAATGGTGAATGCAGTTCAGACGCGCGCGTTTCTTGTCGACCGCCTGAACGACCCACCACGGCGCCTCCGGAATATGCGAGCGCTGCAGCATTACTTCCTTCGCATGCGTGTATGCCTCCCAACGGCGCCGGCTTTCCAGGTCCATCGGGCTCAGCTTCCACTGCTTGAGCGGGTCCTGGATGCGAGTCTGGAAGCGGATTTCCTGCTCTTCGTCGGTAATCGAAAACCAGTACTTGAGAATCTGCACGCCGCTGCGCACCAGCATCTTCTCGAACTCCGGCACCGAGCGGAAAAACTCCTCGTACTCTTCGTCCGTGCAGAAATTCATCACACGCTCGACACCCGCGCGGTTGTACCAGCTCCGGTCGAACAGCACCATCTCGCCGCCGGCCGGCAGATGCGTCGCATAGCGCTGGAAGTACCACTGCGTACGTTCGCGATTGTTCGGCGCCGGCAGTGCCGCGACCCGGCACACGCGCGGATTGAGACGCTGCGTGATGCGCTTGATCGCCCCGCCCTTGCCCGCCGCGTCGCGCCCTTCGAAGATCACCACCAGCCGATGGCCGGTGGCGACAATCCAGTCCTGCAGCTTGACCAGTTCGCCCTGCAGACGAAACAGCTCGCGGAAGTACGTTTTGCGCGCCTCGCGATTCTCGCGCGAGAAGGCTGCGTCACCGTCGCTGATGCGGTCGTCCACTTCCATTTCGAGCTCTTCATCGTACGCGTCGATGAGATCCTCTTCAAAACGGCGCTGCCGCTCGGCCATCGACGCCATATCGGCCCTGGGATCCTGCTCTTTCATCGCGACTCTCCTGGAAACGGGAATAGGTAGGCACACTGCGGCGAGCGCAGCGGCGACCGCCCGATTATCGACGGTCGAGGTGTCACTGTTGTTACTGGGGAGGCATGGCTCGCAACGATCCATGATAGCGAGTTTTCAGCGCCATCAAATCGCCTCGCGCAGCGGCTTCGCGAAGCTCAACTCGTGGCCATCCGGGTCGGTAATGTGGAAATAGCGCTCGCCCCACGGCGCGTCCACGGGCGCGAATTCGGGCTGCAGCCCGGCCGCCAGCGCCTTCTGATAAATGCCGTCCACGTCCGACACGTGAATGATCACCCGCCCCCACCAGTTGACCGGGCCGCGGCTGTCCGCGATCAGGTTCAGAAACGACGTGCCGAAGGCAAAGGATGTAAACGCTTCCTGCGGCCCGCCGAACTTCAGTGGAAAACCCAGCGCTTCGTAAAACGGCACGGCCCGCGCCATATCGTGGGTTGCCAGCGTGATCGCGCTCAGCGACTCGATGCGCGGTTCCTCGGAGTGGGCAGCTTGATTCGTCATGGTTTGTCCTCTTGCATCTGGCGCATGGGGCGCATGGGGCGTCGGCACGGCCAGTTTCTCACACCCACCGCCGCACCTTGAAAACGGATGGACAGCCCCGCAGTTACGCTCCCGCCCTGTCCGGAGCTTCGCCATGGGAAGCCGTCCCCGTTTTATTGATGATCTGTCGCGCGCCTCGTCCGAGCCTGGCACGCCCGCTGGCGCCGCCGCGGGCGCCACGCCGTCCGTACTAAACGACGACGCCCTGCTCGACGCCTACTCGCGCACCGTGATCGGCGCGCTGGAGCGGGTCCAGCAGGCGGTCGTGTTCATTTCCGTCGAACACCGCACGCCCGCCAATCCGGGCGGGCGCGGCACGCGCGGCGGCACCGGTTCGGGCTTCCTGTTCACGCCGGACGGCTACCTGCTGACCAATAGCCACGTCGTTCACGGCGCTACGCAGATTCGCGTCACGCTCGCCGACGGCAGCCAGTTCGACGCCGATCTGGTTGGCGACGACCCCGGCAGCGACCTCGCCGTGCTGCGGATCGGCTCGGCCGAACCGTTGCCGCACGTCGAACTCGGCGAATCCGGACGGCTGCGGGTCGGCCAGATTGCGATTGCAGTCGGCAACCCGCTCGGCCTCCAGCAGACTGTCACCACCGGCGTTGTCTCCGCGCTCGGCCGCTCGCTACGCTCGAACTCGGGACGCATGATCTACGACGTGATCCAGACCGATGCGGCCTTGAATCCTGGCAACTCGGGCGGGCCGCTGATCAATTCGGCGGGCCAGGTGATCGGTGTGAACACCGCGATCATCCCCGGCGCCCAGGCTATCTGCTTTGCCACCGCCATCGATACCGCGAAGTGGGTCATCATGCAGATCTTCGCGCACGGCCGGGTGCGGCGCGCGTATATCGGCGTAGCGGGCACCACCACGCCGCTATCGCGGCGCGTGCAGCGCTACTTTGGCCTCCACTCGGAAACCGGCGTGCGGGTGATGGAAATCGTCAAAGCCAGCCCGGCCGCGCTCGGCGGACTCCGCACGGACGATACGATCGTCGCGATCGATGCCCTGCCCGTCGATGGCGTCGACAGCCTGCAACGCGTGCTGGATGCCTCGCGGATTGATCGTCCCGTCGACGTGACGGTGTTGCGCGGCGCGCAACGCCTCGAATTGACGCTCACGCCGGTCGAACAGGCAAGCTGAGGTCGAAGCACTGAGAACCGCAGAGAAAAGCCAGAGAAACCCAGCAGTGTCACTGCGATTTTCTATACTGAGGGAACCGACCCTCGGACAGCAACCATCTTGCATGGGATCGGAGTAAGCGCTTTGCATGGAACCGGAGCAACGCGCTAACTCCGACCGACCGCAATTATCTTGCATGGGACAGGAGATCGATGTGACAGGCGACTATCAGGTACGAGTCACGCGGAACACCACCGGCTTCGATGACGCTGGCGTGCCACGTGTAACAAGAACGCCGGCGCGTGTGGAGATTGCCGCGTCGCAACGCAAGCTGTTGTTTGCCGACCGCGACACCTTGCAGCAGTTTATCGATGCCTGCATCAAAGCCCGTGAGGAGGCATTCGGCATGACGTCGAACCCAATCCTCTCCGAGGCAGACAAGGCGGCATGGGCGCGGTTCTTTGACCGGTTTACGGAGCTGTAAGCACCGCTCAGACAAACGCGGCACACTAACCGATGCACCCATGAGGCAGCCCCAAATGAAACAGGCCTTGCGCATACACTGCGCAAGGCCCGTTGTGCTTCCCGGCGACGGTGCGGCGTAACGCAAGACGCGCTCACCCCACCGCACCTTCAAACCCTCACTGAATCACTCGCGTCACACCGCGGCCGCGCGGATCAGCAGCGGGCTCCGGCGTGTCGCCGTTGACCTTGATCGCCTGAATGTCGCCGCTAAAGTCCTGGCCTTCCAGCTTGTAGCCCTTCGCTTCGATCTGCTGCGCGAGTTCGCCGGTGATCGGCTTGTACGGCTCCCAGAAGATGGTGTTCGGCGGCAGCAACTGGTGGTGAAAGCGCATCGCGGCCACCGCGTCTTGCAACGGCATATTGAAGTCGTAGACGTTGTTGATCACCTGGAAGATCGACGTGAAGATACGCGAGCCGCCCGGCGTACCGATCACGAGCGCCACCTTACCGTCCTTCGTCAGGATGGTCGGTGTCATTGACGAAAGCGGACGCTTACTCGGTGCAATCGCATCCGCATCGCTGCCCACCACGCCGAACTGGTTCGCCATG
>JBEKNG010000391.1:0-5794 GCA_049523075.1 Paraburkholderia sp. | reverse complement strand
CATGGACGGCACCTCTCGCGTGGTCCGCCTCGGCGGTCCGCTCGAGCGTCTGCTGTACCGTATCGCCGGGGTCGACTCGTCGACGGAAATGAGCTGGAAGCACTATGCCATCGCCACGATCGCGTTCAACGTGCTCGGCATGCTGTTCCTGTATCTCCTGTTGCGCATTCAAGGCTGGCTGCCGGGCAATCCGCAGGCGTTCGGTCCGATGTCGGTCGACGGCGCCTTCAATACGGCTGTCAGCTTCGTCACCAACACGAACTGGCAGGATTACACGCCTGAGCAGACCGCCGGCTATCTGACGCAGATGCTTGGCCTGACGGTGCAGAACTTCCTGTCCGCAGCCACCGGCATTGTGGTGGTGATCGCGCTGATCCGCGGCTTTGCGCGCCATACGGCGCAAACCATCGGCAACTTCTGGGTCGACCTGACGCGTATCACGCTGTACGTGTTGCTGCCGATGTCGGTAATCCTCGCTGGCTTGCTGATGAGCCAGGGCGTGATCCAGAACTTCAAGGCGTATCAGGACGTGCCGACCTTGCAGACCACCACCTATGCCGCGCCGAAGCTCGATGCGCAAGGCAATCCGGTGAAGGATGCGAAGGGTAACCCGGTGACCGTCGACACCAAGTTGACGACGCAGACCATTGCAATGGGCCCGGTGGCGTCGCAGGAAGCGATCAAGATGATCGGCACCAACGGTGGCGGCTTCTTCAACGCGAATTCGGCGCACCCGTACGAAAACCCGACGCCGTTCAGCAACTTCCTGCAGATCTTCGCGATGCTGATCATCCCGGCAGCGCTGTGCCTGGTGTTCGGACGGGTGATTGCGGACCGCAAGCAGGGTGTCGCCGTGCTTGCCGTGATGACGATCGCATTCGCTGCTTGCGTGGTGGGTGAGGTCAGCGCCGAGCAGGCGGGCAACCCGGCCTTCACCGCGCTACACGTCGACCAGTCCGCTAGCGACCTGCAGTCGGGCGGCAACATGGAAGGCAAGGAAACGCGTTTCGGTATCGCGCAGTCGGGCATCTTCACGGTCGCCACGACGGCGGCATCGTGCGGTGCAGTCGACAACACGCACGACTCGCTGACGCCGCTTGGCGGCCTCTACCCGATGCTGCTGATCCAGTTGGGCGAAGTGATCTTCGGCGGTGTGGGCTCCGGTATGTATGGGATGCTCGTGTTCGCCATTCTCGCCGTGTTCGTGGCAGGCCTGATGATCGGTCGTACACCTGAATATGTCGGCAAGAAGATTGAAGCGTATGAGATGAAGATGGTGTCGATCGTCGTGCTGCTCACGCCGCTGCTGGTGCTCGTGGGGACTTCGATCGCGGTGCTGACCGATGCGGGCAAGGCGGGTATCTCCAACCCCGGTCCGCATGGCTTCTCGGAAATTCTCTACGCGTTCAGCTCGGCGGGGAACAACAACGGTAGCGCGTTTGCTGGCCTGACGGTGAGCACGCCGTTCTACAACTGGTTGACCGCCATTGCGATGTGGTTTGGCCGCTTCGGCTCGCTCATTCCGGTGCTGGCGATTGCCGGCTCGCTGGCAGCCAAGAAACGCCTGTCCGTCACCGGTGGCACGCTGCCCACACATGGTCCGCTGTTTGTCGTGTTGCTGCTTGGCACCGTGCTGCTCGTCGGCGCACTGACTTACGTGCCTGCGCTCGCTCTCGGCCCCGGCGTCGAACATCTGATGATGATCGCCGGCCATTGATACGGGCACTTCGGGAAAAAGAGGATTCAATGACTGAACATAATGCAACGCGGTCCATGTTCGATCCGGCGCTAGTGCGTCCGGCGATCGTGGACTCATTCAAGAAACTCACGCCACGCACGCAGTTCCGTAACCCGGTGATGTTCTGCGTGTACGTCGGCAGCATCCTGACGACGATCCTCTGGATCGCCGCGCTGGGCGGCCAGGCCGAAGCGCCTGCGGGGTTCATCCTCGCGGTGTCGCTGTGGCTGTGGTTCACGGTGCTGTTCGCCAACTTCGCGGAAGCGCTCGCTGAAGGCCGTTCCAAGGCCCAGGCTGCGTCGTTGCGCAGTGCGAAGAAAGACGTGATGGCCAAGAAGCTCAACGAGCCGCATCCGAAGGCGCCGATCCGCATCACGACGGCAACCGAACTGCGCAAGGGCGACGTCGTGCTGGTGGAAACCGGCGACGTGATCCCGGCGGACGGCGACGTGATCGAAGGTGTCGCGTCGGTGGACGAGTCCGCGATTACCGGCGAATCCGCACCGGTGATCCGCGAATCGGGCGGCGACTTTTCGTCGGTGACCGGCGGCACGCGCGTGCTGTCGGACTGGATCGTCGTGCGTGTGACGGCGAATCCGGGCGAAGCCTTCCTCGACCGCATGATTGCGATGGTCGAAGGCGCGAAGCGTCAAAAGACGCCGAACGAAATCGCGCTGACGATTCTGCTGGTCGCTCTGACGATCGTGATGCTGCTCGCAACCGCGACGCTGCTGCCGTTCTCGATCTTCTCCGTGGAAGCCGCCAAGGCTGGCCAGGTGGTGAGTGTCACCGCGCTCGTGGCACTGCTGGTCTGTCTGATTCCGACCACGATTGGTGGCCTGCTGTCTGCCATCGGTGTGGCTGGTATGAGCCGCATGATGCAGGCCAACGTGATTGCCACGTCAGGCCGTGCTGTGGAAGCTGCAGGTGACGTCGACGTGCTGCTGCTCGACAAGACCGGCACGATCACGCTCGGTAACCGTCAGGCTTCGACCTTTGTGCCGGCGCCGGGCGTGACCGAAGAAACGCTCGCCGATGCTGCGCAACTGTCGTCGCTGTCGGACGAAACGCCGGAAGGCCGCAGTATCGTGGTGCTCGCCAAGCAGCGCTTTAACATCCGCGCTCGCGACATGGCTTCATTGCATGCTGTGTTCCTCGCTTTCACCGCCCAAACGCGGATGAGCGGTGTGGACCTGCCGGGCCGTGAGATCCGCAAGGGCGCAGCCGATGCGGTCAAGAACTACGTCGAAGCGAACGGCGGCCGTTACCCGGCTGAAGTGAACAACGCCGTAGCTGAAGTGGCACGCCGCGGCAGCACGCCGCTGGTGGTGGCCGAGAAGGGCGAGCACGGCGCACGCGTACTGGGTGTGATCGAGCTGAAGGACATCGTCAAGGGCGGCATCAAGGAGCGTTTCGCCGAACTGCGCAAGATGGGTATCAAGACCATCATGGTGACGGGCGACAACCGCTTGACAGCAGCCGCGATTGCAGCCGAAGCAGGCGTGGACGACTTCCTCGCGGAAGCCACTCCGGAAGCCAAGCTGACGACGATTCGCGCGCATCAGGCCGAAGGCAAGCTGGTGGCGATGACCGGTGACGGTACCAACGACGCTCCTGCGCTGGCGCAAGCCGATGTGGCAGTGGCGATGAATACCGGCACGCAGGCGGCGAAGGAAGCCGGCAACATGGTCGACCTCGATTCGAACCCGACCAAGCTGATCGAGATCGTCGAAATCGGTAAGCAGATGCTGATGACGCGCGGCTCGCTGACGACGTTCTCGATTGCCAACGACGTCTCCAAGTACTTCGCCATCATCCCGGCTGCGTTTGCGAGCACCTATCCGGCGCTGAACAAGCTGAACATCATGCATCTGGCCACACCGACCTCGGCGATCATGTCGGCGGTGATCTTCAACGCGCTGATCATCATCGCGCTGATTCCGCTGGCACTGAAGGGTGTGAAGTACCGGCCGCTCGGTGCTTCGATCCTGCTGCGCCGCAATCTGCTGATATATGGCCTTGGCGGGATCATCGTGCCGTTTATCGGCATCAAGCTGATCGACATGGTACTGGCCGCGCTCGGCTGGGTTTAACAGGCTGCGTCCGGCGGCGTAGGCTGCCGGACGCGTCTAAAGGGATTGCCAATCATGAAACTTTTTCGTCCGCTTATCGTGATCTTTGTCGTGCTGTCGGCGATCACGGGGCTCGCTTACCCGGCCGTGATGACAGCCTTCGGCCAGGCGGTGTTCAACGACCAGGTCAACGGCAGCATGATCGAGCAGAACGGCAAGATCGTCGGCTCGAAGCTGATCGGCCAGCAGTTCGATGCGCCGCAGTACTTCTGGGGCCGTCTGTCGGCCAATAGCCCGAAACCGTACGACCCGACAAACTCGGGTGGTTCGAACCTCGGCCCGACCAACCCGGCGTTGCACGATGAAGTCAAGGGCCGTCTCGATGCGTTGAAGGCGGCGGGTACCGACATGTCGAAGCCGGTTCCGGTCGACCTCGTGACCTCGTCGGGTAGCGGCCTCGATCCGGAAATCAGCCCGGCTGCGGCGGCTTACCAGGTCGCCCGGGTTGCCGCAGCGCGCAAGATGTCGCCGAGCGACGTGCAGGCGCTGGTCGACCGCTACACTAGCGGCCGCCAGTTCGGCGTGCTCGGTGAAGCCCGCGTCAACGTGCTGGAGCTGAATCTCGCACTCGACGCCGCGCATCAAGGCTAAGTGGTGCAGATGACAAAGACGGCGCCCTGTGTGGCGCCGTCTTTGCCTTTTGTGGCGCGGCGTTTTGTGGCTGCCGTTTGGGGCGGCCGCCGTTTGCAGCGGCCGCCATTTGCGGTGGCCGCCATTTGCGGCGAAGCCGCTACCGTGCCACCATGTACCTGATACGGCCCCGTGAGCCCACAGCGGCTAGCATTGAACAGAACCATAAACAGAAAGCATGAACCGACCCGATCCAGACGAGTTGCTCGACAAGCTGCAACGCGACGAAGAGAAACGCCAGCGAGGCAAGCTGAAGGTATTCTTCGGCGCGTCGGCCGGGGTGGGCAAGACGTATGCGATGCTGCAGGCCGCCAAACGGCGCAGCGACGACGGCGTGGATGTCGTGGTTGGCATCGCCGAGACGCATGGCCGCAGCGAAACAGCGGCGCTGCTCGACGGCCTCGATGTTTTGCCGCTTGCGCATATCGAATACCGCGGCCGCAAGCTTGGCGAGTTCGATCTCGACGCCGCGCTGGCGCGCAAGCCGCAGTTGATCCTCGTCGACGAGCTCGCGCATTCGAACGTGCAGGGCGCGCGCCATCTGAAGCGCTGGCAGGACGTCTACGAATTGCTCGACGCGGGCATTGACGTCTATACGACGGTCAACGTTCAGCACCTTGAAAGCCTCAACGACGTCGTCGGGCAGATCACCGGCATCCGCGTGTGGGAGACGGTACCTGACCGCGTGTTCGATCGCGCCGATGAAGTGACGCTGGTCGACCTGCCGGCCGAGGAACTACTCGACCGCTTGCGCGACGGCAAGGTCTACATGGCGCAGCAGGCCGAGCGCGCGGTGCGCAACTTCTTCCGCAAGGGCAACCTGATTGCCCTGCGTGAGCTGGCGCTGCGCCGCACCGCGGACCGCGTCGACGCGCAGATGCGCGAGTACCGCGCCGACCGTTCGATCCAGCGTATCTGGCAGGCGCGCGAGCGGCTGCTGGTGTGCGTGGGCCCGGGGCCGGAAGCGCCCATGCTGGTGCGTGCAGCAGCGCGGCTCGCGTCGGCCCTGAAGGCCGATTGGCTCGCGGTGTATGTCGAAACGCCGAAACTGCAACGCCTGCCGGACGCACGCCGCGAGCGCACGCTGAACGCCTTGAAACTCGCGGCCGAACTCGGCGCGGAAACGGCCACGCTCGCGGGCACGGATGCGGTCGCGGCGCTGATCGGTTATGCGCGGGTGCGCAATGTCTCCAAGCTGGTCGCGGGCGCCTCGCCCCGCACCGGTCTCGCGCGCTGGCTGCGCCGGCCGCTGGGCGACCGCATCGCGGAACGCGCGGGCGACCTCGATCTGACC
>JBEKNG010000390.1:0-5802 GCA_049523075.1 Paraburkholderia sp. | reverse complement strand
GTGCCAACTATCAGTATTGGTCAGGCAACGCCCAGCTTGAGCACAACAAGGCCCAGCAGATCACCACCGCGCTGCAGTACTCACTGTCGAAGCGGACGATCGTCTATATCGAGGGGGTCTATCAATGGACTGGCGGCGACGTGAGCGGCGGCCACAATGCATGGATCAACGGACCCGATCAGTCCAGTTCAACGCGCCAGGCGATTGGACGAATAGGCATGCAGACTACTTTCTGACGCGCCGAGCGCACGTTTGCTCTAATCTTTGCGTGGCGGCGCAGCCCTCGCATTCGTCATACCCCGCGCCTTCAGCCTCTTCCCCCCTGCAACACCGTTCCCTCACTCCCTGCGCGACCCTTTCCTGGATGGAATGCTTTCCGTTGTTCGTGTTATGACGGACCGTCGCGGTCAGTTCTTCCATGCTGGACGCGGTCTCTTCGAGTGACGCCGCCTGCCGATATCGGCGAGGTTGAAGCATTCGCAGAAGCTTGCGGAACGGCAGCACCGGTCGACCTAAAGCCTCAGAACCAGTGGCAGCCAGCGCGTCAAAAAGACAGCTTCATAGATTGTGCCGGGAGCGACCTCACGTCAAACCATTGAGGGCATCGTGTGGTGACATCAGCTCGACGAGCCGATCCGCGGACATCGGGCGCCCAAGCAGGAAACCTTGCAGGGAATCGCAACCGAGACGGGTAAGGAATTCCTGCTGGGCTGCGGTCTCCACGCCCTCCGCGACGATTTCCAGATTTAGGGTCTGCCCTAGGGCCACGATCGCGGAAACAATTGCGGCATCTTCGGTGTCGCGTGCGAGATCACGGATAAATCCACGATCGATTTTCAGTTCGCTGGCCGGTAGCCGCTTGAGATAGAGAAGGCTCGAATAACCCGTTCCGAAGTCGTCGATGGAGATCCGCACGCCCATATCGTGAAGCTGCTGCAGAATTCTCAGGCTTGCATCGACGTCGCGCATGGCGGTCGATTCGGTGATTTCCAGCGTCAGACAACTTGGCTCCAGCGCATGGCGCTTCAACGTGTCCCCCACCATCTGAACCAGGCCCGCATGGCGAAACTGCAGCGGCGACAGGTTAACCGCCATTGTCCAGTCAGGACAGCCCGCGTCGCGCCAGGCTCGCATCTGCCGACACGCCTCGTCCAACCCCCATTCTCCCAACTGCACAATCAACCCCACTTTCTCCGCCAGAGGGATGAACTGCTCCGGCGCAATCAGCCCGCGAGTGGGATGTGCCCAGCGCATCAGCGCTTCCACTCCGATCACCGTCCCTCCAGGCGCCGTGAATTTGGGCTGGTAGTGCAGGATCAGTTCACGTCGTTCAAGAGCCGAGCGCAGATCCTGCACAAGTTGTAGCTGATCACGGACATTGGCGTTCATCGAGGCTTCGAAGAAACAGTAACCATTGCCTCCCAGCGCTTTCGCGTGATACATCGCCGCATCCGCGTTGGTGAGCAGGTCGTGCTGCTGCGTGGCGTTGCTGGGGTAGATAGCGATACCGATGCTGGTCGAGACACGCAACTCGTGACCGATCACCTGAAAGGGTTCGCGAATGGCCGTCAAAAGTTTGCCGGCTAGGTTGGCCGCATCCGCCGGTTCGTCTACGGCCGCCAGCAGCACGAATTCGTCCCCGCCAACGCGAGCAACCGTATCCTGTGCCCGAACGCTAGCCCCGATGCGCTGCGCGACCTCGACCAGCAACAGATCACCGACGTGATGACCGTAGGCATCGTTGACGACCTTGAAGCCGTCAAGATCCATAAACATCAGGGAGAAACAGCCGTTTTCGCGATCTGCGTTCTGGATCGCCTGGTTCAGCCGGTCTTCCAGCAGCACACGATTGGGGAGTTTCGTGAGGCTGTCGTGCAGCGCCAGGTACGTCAGTTCCTGATTAACCTCGGCGAGCGAATCCGCCAGTACCGAGGTGCGCGATGCCAGGCGGCTGATCGTGTAAACGAGAACGACGAGCAGTAGCGCGACAACGGCGAATACCGCTCCAGCGACACAAAGCGAACGCATGAAGGCCGCGTCTATATCGTCTACATAGGCACCCGTCGAAAGAATCCAGTCCCACGGGGCAAAGCGAAGCGCATAGCCGATCTTCGGGACCGCTACGCTACCCTTGGCGTGCGGAAAGACGTAATCGACAAACCCGCCGTCCGCCGCTTCCGCAACCCGGACAAACGCGACGTAATGATGCCGGCCGTCGGCGTCTGCGTCAGCGTGGTCGGCCATGTCATGCCCGATGAGGCCGGGCTGGATGGGATGCATGAGCATGACGGGCTTCGAATTGATCACGACGATATAACCGTCCTCGCCGTACCGGATGCTTCGTAACCGTTCAAGCGCCTGCTTTTGAGCTTCGGCAGTGGACATTGCTCCTCTTTGTGCAAGCGTTGCGTAATCCCTGACGATGCTCATTCCTGCATTCGCGACATTCACGAGGTCGTTTTTGCGTTCCTCCATTCGGACCTGAAAACTTTGATAGACGTCAAAAATGGTCACGCACAGAAGCGCGACCAAACTGATCATCAGCGGCAACCAGAGATTTCGCGTAGGGCGGCGTTTGTTCATTTCATGGTCTCGCATGTCGCACTAGATGTCCTGAAGCGCCGGCAGGGTGAGCGATGCCGAGATCGGTTCGGGCAATCCCACCCCGTAGCCCTGTGCGTAATCGACACCCATCTCACGTAAGCACTCGATGATCGCCTGATTTTCAGCAAACTCAGCGATGACCAGCTTGCCGGCCTCGTGAGCAACCTGAGTGATGGAGCGCACGATCGAGCGATCAAGACTGCAGTTTTCGATTCCCCGCACAAAACTGCCGTCAATCTTTAGATAGTCGATAGACAGATGCTTCAGATAATTGAACGAGGACATGCCGGTGCCGAAATCGTCGAGCGCGAATCGACAACCCAAAGCGCGCAGCCGATTGATCAACGCGGCCACCCTGTGCAAGTTGGTGATCGCCGCGGTCTCGGTTATTTCAAAACACACCCGTTCGAGCGATATGCCCCATCGCTGTTGCTGGTCGGTTATGTAATCGAAAATCCGTTCATCGCCAACCGATTCGCCTGACAGGTTGATTGACCACGTGCCGTTCTCGTGTGCATTGGCAGCAATGATCGAAAAGGCCCTGTCAATCACCCACCGGTCGATTGCCGGCATGAGGTTGAAACGCTCCGCGGCCCCGATAAAATGCGACGGAGGAACAATGGCCCCGGTCTCGTCTTTCATTCTGAGCAGCAATTCAACATGTATGCCACGTCGTTCTTCAACTTGTTGCAACCCCAGAGGAACGATCTTCTGCGCATAGAGACAGAATCGATCGTGGGCAAGTGTTGCCTTGACGCGCGATGCCCAAACCATCTGCGAATGCGCCGCCGACGATTCCTGGTCGTCGTGACTGAAACGGTGCACCCGATTCCGGCCCTTCTCCTTTGCGACATAGCAGGCAACATCTGCCGCCTTCATGATTTCTTTTGACGATTTCAGATTGGTAGCCCCGGTGACGACTCCGATGCTCACTCCAGTTGTCAGGAAGACGTCAAACCATGGAAGGTGAATGTTCTCAACCGCCAGCCGCAGGCAGTCTGCTACCCGAAGCGCCTCCTGTGTTGCGCAATCCTGCAGGACGACGCCGAATTCGTCGCCCCCCAACCGCGCAAGCATGTCGTCCTCACGCAGGCACCCTTTCAACGTCGCGCTCACGTGCCGTATCAGTTCATCTCCTGCCTCGTGCCCGCATGTGTCGTTGACAATCTTGAACTGATCCAGGTCGAGGAACAGCACCGCGTACTCGAGATTGGAACTTGTGCTCTGTTCGAGCATTCTGTTGATCCTGTGCTCGAACTCGCGGCGATTGAACAGATCTGTCAATTCATCATGCGCGGCCTGATACGCAAGCGTGGCAGCATGCTGGCGTTCTGCACTGACATCGCGCAGCACCACCACTGTCCCGATCGCATTGCCCTTCGTATCACGCATGTTCGTTGCGGAATAAGAGACTGGCAGCCTGGATCCATCGGGCCGGGCGACGTAGAGATTTTGTGTCGCGCCGCTATTGAATGCATGTTGCGGCGTGAGCGGACCAGCGCAATGAGCCACCCGTTCACTCCTCGCATCATCACCGAGTACGCAAACCGATTCGAAAGGCTGCGCATGCATCTCTATAGCAGAGCGGCCCAGTATCTGTTCCGCCATTGCGTTGCAATAGGTTACGCGTCCGCCATCATCGGTCCTGATGACGCCATCTCCGATGGAATCAAGCGTAATTTGCGCGAGTTCTTTTTCCTCCCGTGCGCTGGCCTCCGCCCGCTTGCGATCGGAAACGTCGAAGACGCACCCTACCATCCGGAACGCCCGGCCTTTAGCGTTGCGCAAGGCCTTGCCATGCGCCCTGCACCACAGGTAGCCGCCGTGTCCCATTCTCAGGCGGATCTCGACATCGAACACCGCGTCGCTTGTCAGATGATCGCGCAGCGCGACACGAGCCAGGGGAAGGTCGTCGGGGTGAATGAGCGAGAAGGAACCGAGGCCGTCCAGCGAAAGTTCTCCAACGCGGTATCCCAATTGCTCATAGAGTTGGGGCGAATAGTAGACGCGATCGCGTTCGAAATCGAAATCCCAGAGCCCCGCATTTATGCCCTCGAAACCCAGCCCTAGGCGCTCCTCGCTCAGGTGTAATTGCGCGTCAAGTTGCTCGCGTTGTGCGAACGAGCGTCGTATGAACAGCGTGAAGACGCCAGCCAGCAAGAGGCACGACGCAGAAAGTGCCAGGATCAGTGCCTTCCTCGTGCCACGCGCCGCGTCTTCAAGTGCGCTTGAAAAGCCGCGTTCAACCGGTGCAAGTTGAAGGTCGATGTCTTGCACTTCGGCTGCGAGCGCCAGGGCGGCCGGATCGTTCGCCTTTCCTGCCGCAACGAGAGCGTGAAGCTGATGTCCAATGTCGTGCAGCTCAAGAATGTACTGGTCCCCACTGTCCCAAAGATTCAAGGCGGGGCTAAACAGGGGTGTGTTCTTGAAATTGCGATACAGCCAAGCCATGCCGTCAATGTCTTTTGGCGTGATGTTTCCGTTTGCGAGCGCGCCTGCGAGCGCCGCGGGATCAAACTGGGCTTTGTTCAATTCAAACTTGGCGCGCCGGTAAGCGAGCGGAACGGCAATACCTTGCAGAAAGGCCTGGTAATCCGCTTCCGCGCCGCTGCCTGCAAAACGTTCGAGCGCGTGCGCCGCATCTTTTTGGCCTTTCGACCATTGGCTCTCGGCTGCGACATAGTCCAGCAGGAAAGACATGCACGCCACACTGAGTGACGCGCTGATCGTGATGACTGCGGCCACGAGCCATAGCGAAAAAACCGCGGCGGCGGAGCGCCGGGCGCCAAGCCCTTCGTGTGTCCGCTCTTTCGACTGCAATTCGATCATTCTCACTCGTTCCTCTTCGAACATAGGGTGGTACGAGGCGACAAGCCACACTGTCGATCCCGAGCGTCTCGTGCACTAATGACTGCTGTGCTCTCTGGCATTTTCAATGTTGCACGAAGCGGCGTGCCGCGCTGCTGGCCGCTTCAGAGCTACCGTATCGGGTGTCGTGGCGTTCGCGCCGCAGTCGCCTTCGTGCGCGTTTGCGCGGCAGGGCGGCTGACCTCGGCGTCATGTGAGACGTTCAGCCTGAACATCGAAACGGAGGCTTTCAGATCGCTCGCCTGCGACTCGAGCGAGCTGGCGGCGGCTGCCGCCTGCTCGACCAGCGCCGCATTCTGCTGCGTGACTTCGTCCATCTGTGCGACGGTT
>JBEKNG010000389.1:0-5803 GCA_049523075.1 Paraburkholderia sp. | reverse complement strand
AATGCTCCTTTGCCGACCGCGAGACGGTATGCAGAGTGCGGGTACCTGAGATGATGTGAGGCGAGCGGACGTTTCAACCAGGGACGGTGACAAACGATGCAGGCAACTGACTCACCAGCGATTGAGGGATGGCAGCGCTGTTTCATTGCATTGGCGCCGGATGTCACGACGCGCGAAGCGCTCAGCGCTATTCAGGTTTCAGCGACCGCGCGGCGGGTGCCCTACGAACAGTTGCATCTGACGGTGACGTTCATTGGCGCGCTGACCTTCGAGCAGGGTGACGCACTGGCCAAGGCCCTGACCGAACATGCCATTCCGCTCACCCCCACGCCGGTAACGCACATCGAACATTGGCCGAGTGCCGGTCATCCGCGTCTGACGGTGGCGACGTTGGCGATGACGGACGAGTTCGTGAAGCTCGACTGGCGTGTGCGATCGCTGATGATCGAACAGGGGCTGCCGGTCGATGCCCGGGCATTCCGGCCACACGTCACGCTGGCACGCTTCGGCCGCGAGGCGGGTCCGGTTGACCACGCAACCCTGTCGCCTCCGAATCTGTTGGCGCGTTTCGAGTCGCTGATCCTTTACTCGAGCACGCCGGCCAGGCACGGCGCGCGCTATCGAGCGTTGGCAATCACGTCATTGCCGTGAGCAGTTGGTTCTGTGCGTCCAGGCGGACCATGTGCTGGCTGCCACAGGGTGAACCGAACCGTCGCGCATGTAGTGTGTGGGCGGGATGAATGACTGATTTGTCAATGCACCTCAGGACGCCGGGCTCGCAGCCCCGAGTGCCTTGCCCCTCGTTTCGGGCAGGCACAGCGCCGCGGCGATGACGAGCAGATAACCTGAACCGGCGACGAGACCCATCGCATTGACGAGCGTCATCGATTGCGAAAGCGTCCCGACGAGAATCGGGAAGAACGAGCCGAGGCCGCGCCCGAGGTTGTAGCAGAACCCTTGGCCCGAGCCGCGGATTTCGTTCGGATACAGTTCGGACAGATACGCGCCGACCCCCGCGAAAATACCCTGCACGACCACGCCGAGCGGAAAGCCGAGCAGCAGCATCGTGTTGTTGGTGATGGGCAACATGGTGTAGACCATGCCGAGTACGAACGAGCCAATCGCAAACAGAATGCACGACGCGCGTCGGCCGATCTTGTCGCACAGGATCGCGCCCACGATGTAACCGGTGAACGAGCCGACGATCAGCACGATCAGATAGCCGCTGGTGTTGAACACGGACAGATGCCGAACCGTCTTCAGATAGGTCGGCAGCCACGTAGTGATCGCGTAGTAGCCGCCTAACATGCCGGTGCATAGCGCGCTGCCAAGCAGTGTCGTTTTGAGGTGAGGAAAGGCGAAGATATTTAAGAAGTGCGAAGTATCGAAGCCGCTTTCACGCGCCCGGCGCGTGGCAAGAAAAATCTCCGGGTCGCTGACGTTGCGGCGCACATAAACGATCCACAAGGCCGGCAGGATGCCGACCCAGAAACAGGCGCGCCACGCGATCTGCTCTGGCAATAGCGCGAATGAGGCCCAATAAATAATCGCTGCCGCCGCCCAACCAAACGACCAACTGCTCTGCACGGTGCCGACTGCCTTGGCGCGATGCTGCGGCGAGCGGATCGTCTCGGCCATCATGACCGTCACCACCGACCATTCCCCGCCGAAGCCGATGCCCTGCAGTGTGCGGGTGGTCAGGAGTTGCCAGAACGAATGGGTGAAGCCCGACAGACAGGTGAAGAGTGCGAAGGTGGCGATGGTCCATTGCAGCACGCGCACCCGCCCGTAGCGATCGGCCAGAATGCCGGCGAGCCAACCGCCGATGGCCGAGGAAATCAGCGAACTGGTTGCAATCAGCCCCGCTTCACTTTTGGTCATGCCCCACGTGGCAATCAGCGTCGGGATCAGGAACGAGTAGATCATGAAGTCGAATGCATCGACTGCGTAACCGCCGAAGCCCGCGTAGAGCGTGCGGCGCTCGCGCGTGGTCAACTCCGTGAACCACTGAAATGACCCCATCCCCGTCTCCTGAGCCTCTGATCCTCGTTATGCGCGGTTCACAATGCACGCCCGGTGCGCCCGTATTTTACGGTTCGGAAAGGAGAGTGGGCCAGTCTGGACAAAAAGCCGCTACCGCGGCTCATGGTCTGTCCGTGCCGGCGTTCTCGCGTCCGGAAGTGAATTTCAGATCCTTACAGGTCACTACTGTGTAACCTGCCCGGTATTTTTGGCCAGTACACTTTGCCGCAGCGCAGTTTGTTTTGAGCCATCCATCCGTCCTCCAGGAAAAGCGCGCCTTACCAATACACTCAATGGATTTCACTGCGAAAGTTCACTTACCTACGACCCGTTCCGGCAGCGCCCGGTCGCGCCAGGTGGTACCAAATGGTGAGCTTTCATCGCGCCGTGCTTTCCTGCAGGGCTCGGCCAGTGTGATGCTGATGTCCGGGTTCGGCAGCGCGCTGCTATCGGCGTGTGGCGGCGGTGGGTTGTCGTCGTCCGATCTGCCGGACACGCCGCGGCTCGCATCGGTAGACAACTTCCGCGATATCGGTGGCGCGAGCGGCGGCTATCAGACCGTGGATGGCCATCAGGTGCGGCGCGGCATGTTCTACCGCTCGAATGTCTTGACCTTGAGTGCTGCGGACAAGGCCGTGATCGACACACTCAACGTCGCGACCGTCTACGATCTGCGCACCCCCGGCGAAATTGCCCGCGTAGCGGAGGTGATGCCCAACGGCGCGGCGTATCGAAGCATCAATATCACGGGTGAGCCAGACCAGATCGTGCCGCCGGCCGATATAACGGGAGGCGCCATCGCGTTGATGGAAAGCGCCGAACGCGAGTACGTGACCGGCGCGGCTCAGCGGGCGGGTTATGGGGCGCTGCTCTCGCAACTGGGGAACACGCCGGGCCCGCAATTGATCCATTCCACCGCAGGCAAAGACCGCACCGGCTGGGTCGCGGCCATTCTGCTTAGTATCGCGAATGTCCCGCTCGACGTGATCATGCAGGACTATCTTCTGACGAACACCTACTCGGCTGCGTCGATCAACACGCAGCTCACCGCGATCCAGGCAGAATGCGGCTCGGCTGCGGCTACGCTGGATGCGCCGTTTTTCAGCGTGCAGGACAGCTTTCTACAGGCCGGCTTCGATCAGGTGCAGGCGAGCTACGGCACGATGTCCAGCTACCTGACCTCCGGGCTGGGCTTATCGCAATCGGCTATCGATACGCTGCACGACCGTCTGGTCGTCTGAACGCTCGCTCGATTGACCTGGTGCGGTGCCGCAAGACATGGGTAAGCGATGCCAATAAGCGCGGGTGGGGCAAAAGCGGCAGGGCACGCAGCGAAGCGGTGAACGGCAGAAAAAGCGGCCCACCCGGGCAACAGCAGGGCGGACCGAACAGGGGGCTATCGAGGGAAGCCCGCGCAGACTATACGTGCCCGGCTGTCCGATCAGGCCGCCCGGTAAGGTCGTGTAAGTGCCGCGGCGTCACGCGTCGTGCTGTCCGATCAGCAGGGCGATGCGTACGCACAGGCCACCGTCCGGATGGTTGCTGACCTCACACCGTCCGCCTCGATCGTGCGCGAGGCGCGCGACGATCGCGAGTCCGAGGCCGCAATGGCCTTCGCCGCCGCGCGCGGCGTCGAGCCGCACGAACGGTTTCATCGCGGCGGCAATCCTTTCATCCGGAATCCCTGGACCATGATCGCGGACGCTGACGACCCAATGCCGGTCATCGCGCGCCGTCGCGATTTCGACGGGCGGCGCGCCGTGCTCGAGCGCGTTGTCGACGAGATTTGTCACGAGCCGGTCGAGCAGGGTGCGTGGCAGGGCAAGCTGAGGACCCGCGCGCAGGTCGAGGCTAAAGAGCGGGGCTTCGGCGGGGACTGCGTTAGCGGTGTCCACGTGGTCGGCGAACGCAGTGGTATCCGTGTCGGAAAACTGTTCGCGCAGAAATGCGTCGACCGCGACCGGCGGCCCGGCATCGGCGGACTGGCCGGCGAATTCGAGAAACTGCTGGACGATATTGGTGAGCGAGTCGACATCGCGAATCAGGCCGGCCCGTTCGCTTTCCGCAACCAGCACGCTGGCACGTAGCTTGAGCCGCGTGAGCGGCGCCTTCAGATCGTGTGCCACCCCGGCCAGCATGACCGCCTGGTCGTCACCGGCTTCGTTCAGGCGCCGCATCATGTCGTTGAACGAACCGATCAGGTCGCGCAACTCGCGTGGCCCCTGCACGTTCACTGGCTCGGGCCGCCCGCCCGCGCCGAAGGCGCGCGCAGCGTGCGCCACGCGCGACAGCGGCCGCTGCATCTGCCATACCGCAACGAGCGACAGGATCAGGGCCGCCACCAGCATCGAGACGGTTTCGACGATAAAGTGCGGACGCGGGGGAATGTCGACCGGCACCACCACCCACGTCGACTTGCCCGGATAGCGAATCCACAGGCGCGGCGGCCTCGCGTCGTCGACTTCGATCTGCGTGCCCGGCGGCAAGCGACCGCGCAAATGCTGGCTGAGTTCGACGAACGGCCGTTCGGTCGGCGGGTGCAAATGGATCGTGGAGGGCATGTTCCAGGTCGGCACCAGATGCACGCGCTTCGCGGGCGCGACATCGGCGCCTTGCACCGGTTCGCCACTGGCTGCCTGCAGCATCAGCAGAACGCCGCGCGCGAACCCCTCCAACTCGTGGTGCGGCGGTTGCATCACGATCAGTACGAACCAGCCGGCCTGAATTGCCAACAATAGTGCCGTCGAGAGCAACGCCATTCTGCCGAATAGCGTGTTCAACGGGTTCCTCATGAGTCTGCTGCGACCTCGATCGAGATGTGCGCGCCGTCGGCATCCGGCACGAACACGTAACCCTTGCCGCGCACGGTCTGGACATAGCATGGGCTCGACGGGTCGTCTTCGATGACGCGGCGTAGCCGCCAGATCGGCACATCGAGGCTGCGGTCGCGAAAGGCGAGGTTGTCGCGGTGGACCAGGTCGTGAATCAACACGCGCGAGAGCACCTTGTACGGATTATTGACGAAGATCTTCAGCAGCGCGAATTCGCTGTCGCGTAGCGCGAGCCGTGCGTGGTCGCGCGACAGGGTGCGCGTCGCGAAGTCGAGTTCGAACGGCCCGAAATGATACGGCTTGCGTGCTTCGGGCGCGCTGGTGGTCGACGGCCCGCGCCGGCGCAGCACCGTCTGAATGCGGGCGAGCAACTCGCGCGGATCGAACGGTTTCGTCAGATAGTCGTCGGCGCCGAGCGACAGGCCGACGATGCGATCGGCCACAGTGCCACGTGCCGTCACGAAGATCACCGGAATGTCGTCGCCGGCGGCGCGCAGCGCGGTGAGCGCGCGCAGACCGTCGGTGTTCGGCATCATGATGTCGAGCACGACGACAGAAGGTCGCTCTCTTTCGAGGCGGCGTTGCAAGTGCGTGCCGTCGTGAAGCACGGAAGCGTCGAACCCGTTCGATTGCAGGAAGCGGCAAAGCAGATCGCGTACGACCGGGTCGTCGTCGACGATAAGGACCTGTGGATTCATTTGGAAATTCTAGACTGGCGTACGCGGCTAACGGCCCACTGTTTTCTTACCAACACTTACCTGTTGCCGCCTGGCCGGGCCGCGGCGCCCCGGTCCGCCTCTGGAGGCCTTGCTGCGCAAGGCCAGCCGGCCAATTTCCGGTGCTAAAGTTGGCAATATAAATTACACATGGAGGGAGGTATAACACTGCATTCGCTTACCGGAATTACTTTGAGGAAAGGATTGGCGCCCAATCGAAATCGCTGGTAAGCA
>JBEKNG010000388.1:0-5834 GCA_049523075.1 Paraburkholderia sp. | reverse complement strand
CGCGCCGGGCTGCAGCTTCGCCATCGGCACGCACGATGATCGTGCCGCCCTGCAGCAACGAAAGACCCGGATTGAGCGCGGCGAGTCCGTCCAGCATCTCGGGGACGACCGCGGAAACATCGTTGATGAGCTTCTTCATGTGCGTCAGCTTCCTTGTATGCCGAGGGCTGTCCAGCATTAGCCGTTGCGGCTGGGGTTGCGAGGCTACTGCGCGATTATTGCGAGACCGTTGCGGGACAGCTGCAAACACGTCGCCAGAACCCTGACTTTACCGCGCCTTGACGTGCAGCGTCGCATCGCGTTGCGATGTTTGGGAAAGCGGGAGTGCAATACGAGGAAAGGTCGCGCAATCAGCGCGCAACGAAGAATGAAGGGAAGCAGGAAACGAGACGCGACAGTAGACAGAAGCTGAAGCCATTGAAGCCTCAATGCAGCAGCTTCCGTCCGCGTCGATTGTGCGTTGGTAGGCTCGATTGGATTCGAACCAACGACCCCACCATGTCAAGGTGGTGCTCTAACCAACTGAGCTACGAGCCTTTAGAGGCGCGAATTATAGAGACTCTCATTGCACAGCACAAGCCCCCGGCGCGAGCGGATTTCGCCGACGGGCAACACAGCGCTGAACTGCAAGACATGCTCTACCGTTACCGACGGGTACGGTGTGCTCGGAGCTTCATCGTACACACCGTGAATCACGCCCCTTCCCGCTCATACCGCTCACACATCCGCTCAATTTCCCGTCAACTGACGCGGACCGTCCAAGGCTTCCGTATAGATGCCGGTCTGTCCGTTCGCTGTCACGGAAAAATCGACCGTCGACGGAACCAATGGGTGGAGTGATTATCGAAGCGAGTTGTTTCATGAAATCCTTTTAATGGACCTTTAAAGATGGTCTTAATCTAATCAGCAAACCGAACTGCCGTGTGAATGTCCACGCAAGCGAACATCGATCAGCAGGAACAGAAGTTCAGCAACGAGGTTGACCGCTACAAACTTTACCCGGTCGCGCAGATCGGCGTGAGCTACCGGTTCTGACCGGCAGGGACTATGCCCGCGGTGCCACCCGCCGCCGCGCGTGCTGGGGAAAATTGCGCTTATCATCTAGGCCAATCATTCCAGACCTCTCACAGGAAGCAACGTGAACAAACCCGTATTGCAAAATGACCTGGCGGAAATTCGCGAAATCATGCGTCAGTTCGTGAGCGAGCGCGACTGGGACAAGTTCCACACGCCGAAGAATCTGGCCACCGCGCTGAGTGTCGAGGCAAGCGAGCTACTCGAACCTTTTCAATGGCTCGTCTCCGGTGACAAAAGCGAGCTCGACGAAGTGAAGCTGACCGCCATTCGCCACGAAATGGCCGACGTCCTCGTCTATCTCGTTCGCCTCGCAGATAAACTGGACGTGGATCTCCTCCAGGCCGTGCAGGAAAAGATGGTACTCAACCGCGCCAAGTATCCCGCCGACAAAGTACGGGGCGACGCGCGCAAGTACTCCGAGTACAAGGATAAAGAGCAGTAAGAGCGGGTATTCGGCAGCATTCGCGAGCGCTAAAAAAAAACACCTCGACGCAACGATTGGAGACAACGTGAAATTCGACACGACAACCGTCCGGCTGGTTTTGGCTATCGCGGAGGAAGGCAGCATTTCCCGGGCAGCCGACAAACTGAGCCTGGCAGTGGCGGCCGCTTCCCGGCGCGTGTCGGACCTCGAAGAACAACTCGGCACCAAACTGTTCAAGCGAGTCCCTCATGGCGTCACGATCACCGAATCGGGCGCCAAGCTGCTCGAATACATCCGGCAGATCGACAACCTCATTGACCGCCTCGAAGGCGATGCTCAGGCACTCAATCACGGCCTCGACGGCCGGATTATCATCGGCGCGCCCAAAGCCGTCGTCATTCAGTTCCTCGCCCGCGAAATTTCCGTCATTCAGCGCAAGTACCCCAGCATCTCCCTGAAAATCCTCGAGGAAAACAGCAAGATCGTGCAGCAACTGCTGCGCGACAAAGTGATCGACGTGGGCATCTACGAGCTGAAAAGCGGCTTTCTGGACCTGCCGAAATCTCCGTACAAGGAGGACCGGCTGGTACTGGTGTATAGCCGCCCGCATTTCCAGTTTCCCGACGGCCCCGTCGGCGTCGATGCATTTCTCGATCTCCCCGTCGTGAGCCTCGGCAAGGGCTCCGCGGTCCTGTCCGCCGTGCAGCGAGCTTACCGTAGCCGCGGCCGGCAGTTTCCGGCCAATTTCACCGTAAGCGGGTTCGACACCATGATGGCCATGGTCCGCCATGGCCTCGGCGTGGGCCTGATGCCGCCCGAGGTCCTGCGCAGTTTCCATCCCGAAGAATCGCTTGCATCGGCCGAGCTCGTCGGCGACTGGCATCGGCGAAGCTACGCCCTGTCCTGTGCCGAGGGGCATGCTCAACCGCAGACCCTGCACAACGTGGTGGCCGAACTTCTCCGGAAGCCGCTGTAGTCGGCATCGTCGGGCCCGCCCCGGTTTCGCAACGCGCGAAACCAGACATGATCCCGCCGTTCTTGCGGCGCGCCGATCCGTGGGCGACAGTGGCGGCATAACGATTCGCCCTATCCGACGAACATTCTTCCCGAGGAGACTTGAGATGACGCAATCGAAGCATCTACCGCTGCAGGGCATCCGCGTACTGGACGTCAGCCAGGTTATGGCGGGACCGTTTGCCTGCATGTTGCTGGCAGACATGGGCGCAGACGTGATCAAGGTGGAGCCCCCGGAGGGCGATCAGACTCGCGGCGCGATGGGCTTCAAGATGAAGGGGCCCGACAGCATGGGCTTCCTGAACATGAACCGCAACAAGCGCTCGCTGACCCTCGACCTCAAGAGCGACGAAGAGCGCGAGTTCTTCTACAAGCTCGCGAAGACCGCCGACGTGATCGTGGAAAACTACCGTCCGGGCGTCGTGCAGCGTTTGCGCATCGATTATGAAGCGATCAAGGAGATCAATCCAAAGATCGTGTACGTCAGCATCTCCGGCTTTGGACAGAGCGGCCCATGGGCCTCGCGGCCGGGCTTCGATCTGATGGCGCAGGCCATGTCGGGCGTGATGAGCGTGACCGGCTACAAGGGCGAAAAGCCGGTCAAGGCGGGCGTGCCGGTGGCCGACATCGGTTGCGCGCTGTTCGCTGTGTACGGCCTGCTCTCGGCCTATATCGGCGCCCAGAAAACGGGCGTGGGGCAGCACATCGACGCCTCGCTGTTCGATTCGGTCATGGCCTTCTCGATCTGGGACATGTCGGAATACTGGGGCACGGGCGTGCCGCCCACACCGCTTGGCACCAGCAACAAGATGAGCGCACCCTATCAGGCCGTGAAGGCCAGCGACGGCTACTTCGTGATGGGCGCGACCAACCAGAAACTGTGGGCGAAGCTGTGCGAACTTCTCAAGCGCCCGGATCTTGTTAGCCACCCTGACTATGCGAGCGTGTCGCTACGACTGAAGAATCGCGAGGCGCTGATCGAAGCGCTGGAGCAGGAATTCGCCAAACGCGACAGCGCCGCGTGGGTCGACACCATGCTTGCCGCCGGCATTCCGGCCGGCCCGATCCTGTCTTATCCCGAGGCATTCGAGAGCGAACACGCCACGCACCGGCGCATGTGCATGGAGATCGACCATCCGAATGAAGGCAAGGTCAAGAACATCGGCTTTGCCGTCAAGATGCTCGGCACCCCGCAGACGGTACGCCGCCACCCGCCACTCCTCGGCGAGCACAACGACGAAATCTTCGCCGAAATCAATGGGACAGCGCCATGAGTGAACCAGTCACATTGAGGGTCCATGCATCGGGCGCAGCCGAGATCGTGATCGACCGCCCTGAACGGCACAACGCGATGACCATCGCCATGTACGAGTCGTTGCTGGCATTGATCAGCCAGTGCGAACACGATCCTGCCGTGCGCTGCATTCTGCTCCGGGGCGCGGGTGGCAAGTCCTTCGTTTCGGGCACTGACATCGCGTACTTCAAGGACTTCCGCGATGGCCGCGATGGCGTGGCCTACGAGGCGCTCGTCGAGCGTGTCATTGACGCGGTCGAACGCATTCCCGTCCCCACGATCGCGGTCATCGACGGGTGGGCCGTGGGCGGCGGCCTGGCGCTGGCGACGGCTTGCGATTTCCGGCTCTGCAGCGGCGCTTCGCGCTTCGGCGCGCCCATCGCCAAGACACTCTCGAACACGCTGTCGTCGCGCAACATCGCGCGGCTCCAGGCGGCATTCGGCGTCCCCAGGGTCAAGAAGATGCTCTTGCTCGCCGACTACCTCCCGGCGCAGGAGGTGTTGTCGTGCGGTTACGTCTACGCCGTGCACGAGCAGGCCGAACTGGATCACGCCGCCAATGCGCTTGCGCAGCGGCTCATCGCGCTGTCGCCGGTCACGCAGAAGGCGGTTAAGGAAAGCCTGCGTCGGATTGTCATTGAACAACGGCTCGACGACGAAGACCTGATCGAAGAAGTGTATGGCAGCGCCCGCTTCAGAGACGCAGTGGCCGCTTTTACAGCGGGCTCGTCGAAATAACAACAAAGAAGCGGGAGGAGACAGACATGAAACGATTTCATCTCAAGGCGACCACTACCGTCCTGGTGATGCTGTGCGCGATGTACTTCATCACCTACGTCGACCGCGTCAACGTGAGCACAGCCGCCGGCCAGTTCAAGGCCGAACTTGGACTGAGCAACACCCAGCTGGGGTTCATCTTCTCGGCGTTCGCCTATCCCTATGTGGTGTTCCAGTTCATTGGCGGTTGGGTCAGCGACCGCTTCGGAGCCAAGCGCACGCTGATCGCCTGCGCCTTGATCTGGGCGGTGGCGACCACGCTGACCGGCCTGGCGAGCGGCTTCGCTACGCTTGTCGCGGCACGGCTGCTGCTGGGTCTCGGCGAAGGCGCCACCTTCCCTGCGTCGACCAGCGCGATGGCGTCGTGGGTGAGAAGGGACAAGCGCGGCATGGCCCAGGGGATCACTCATTCTTCGTCCCGGCTTGGCAACGCTGTAGCGCCGATGCTGGTTCTGGCGTTGATGGGCGCGTTTGACTGGAGATTTTCGTTCTACCTGCTCGGCGCACTGAGTTTCGGCTGGCTTGTGGTGTGGTACGTGACGTACACCGAAAAACCAGCGGATCACCCACGCATCACCCCAGCAGAAATCAGCAGCCTGCCGCCCCCGACGGTCCGCCCCATGGAAGCGCCTGGAACCTGGGCGCGGCTTTATCGCCGCTTGCTGCCTGTCTCCGGTGTTTACTTCTGCTACAACTGGATCCTCTGGCTGATGCTGGACTGGATGCCGCTGTATTTCATGCATAGCTTCCATCTGAACATCAAGAAGGCGGTTATCTTCACCTCCGGGGTGTTCGTTGCCGGCGTATTCGGCGATCTGCTCGGCGGCATGATCAGCGATAGGCTGCTTCGACGTACCGGCAACCTGAAGCTGGCGCGCAGCTATCTGGTCGCGTTCTGCATGACCATGACCGGGCTGTCGCTGATCCCCGTGCTGTTGATACACGAGCCGATGTATTCGCTGGTTTTCCTCGCTGCCGCGATGTTCTTCAACGAAATGAATGTCGGCCCCATGTGGGCGATTCCAATGGACGTCGCCTATGATCGCTCCGGAACGGCGAGCGGCATCATGAGCGGCACCGGCTTTACCGCGGCCATCGTCAGCCCGGTCGTCGCCGGGTATTTGATCGACCGCCTGGGTAACTGGGACGTGACTTTCCTGCTGTCGGTCGGTGTGATGGTCTGCGGGGTGCTACTGACTTTCGTCATGAAGCCGGATGCGCCGTTCGTCGCCAACCTGAAGCGGAAGG
>JBEKNG010000387.1:0-5841 GCA_049523075.1 Paraburkholderia sp. | reverse complement strand
CATCCCGCACGCGGGTGCGCCATTGCAAACGGTCAACCTGCAGGGCTGCCGCGACGTCGGCGGCGTCGGTGTTTTCCTTCCGCACGCCACGGCCGCCCAGGCCCTTGCCCTCGCGGCCCAGCATCGCAGCGATCAGCACTTCTCGCGGCATCTCTGCGGGCGTTCCCGTGCGGACCACCGCGCCATCGCGCATCACCGTCAGGCGATCGCACAGCCGATAGCATTCGGATAGACGATGGCTCACGAACAGCAGCCCGATACCATCGGCACGCAATTGATCGACGACCTTGAACAGCACATCGACTTCTGCGCCGCTCAATGCCGAGGTGGGTTCGTCGAGGATCAGCACCCGCGCGCCGAGCGATACGCCACGGGCGATCGAGACCATTTGCTGTTCGCCGAGGCCCAACGAACTGAGTTTCTCGCTGGGATCGACAGTCAGACCGTAACGCCGCACGATGCCGCGCGCCATCTCGACCATCTTTCGCCGGTCGATCAGCATGCCTAAACGCTTCGGTTCGTGGCCGAGAAAGATATTCTCCGCCACGCTGCGCTCTGGGATCAGATTGATTTCCTGATACACCGCGCTCACACCGATACTTTGAGCCGTGCGCGGACTGTCGAACGACACCTCCGAGCCGTCGAGGATCACACTACCCTGATCGGGCTGATAGAAGCCCGTCAGGATCTTGATCAGCGTCGACTTGCCCGCGCCGTTCTCGCCGACAAGTCCATGCACTTCGCCAGCGCGCAGCGAGAGCGACACGCCTTGCAACGCGCGCACCACACCGAATGTTTTGACGACGTTGCGAGTTTCGAGAACCACTCCGCCAATCTCCCCGACCGGTACGGGGCGCGTTTGCATTGGATCGTTCATGCGCTCACTTGCTAACGTAATTAAACGCGTTAATACACCGCGCCGGCGTCGAGGGATTTCTTCGCGTTAGCTTTATTGTAGAGTGCGTCTTCCATGATCTGCTTTTGCGGCACGGGCTTGCCGGCAAACCAGTCTTCGAGCGACTTGAAGGCGAGCGGGCCAAATCTCGGGTTGGTCTCGACGTCCGCCGCTGCGGTGCCGTCGACGATATCCTGGACGATGTCCTTGGTGCCGTCGATCGAAACAATGGTCACACCCTTGAGCTTGCCGGCCTGGCGCAACGCCGTGATCGCGCCAATCGCCATCGTGTCGGCATGGGCGTAGACCGCGTTCACGTCAGGATGAGCCAGCAGGATCTGCTCCATCACCTTTTGTGCTTCTGTGGTCGACCAGTTGGCGGTTTGCGCCGCGGCGAGCTTCATGTCCGGATACTTCTTCAATCCCGCGGCAAAGCCGTCGGTCCGCTCGCTTTCGACGTTATTGCCATAGCCGCCCTGGATTTCGGCGATGACAGCCTTGCCGCCGGTTGCCTGCGCAAGGGCCTCGGCCGCGCGTTCGCCCTGCTTGTAGAAGTCCGAACCGAGGAAGGTGATGAAATCTTCACACACCGTGCCCGCCGTCGCGCGGTCGATCGTCACGACCGGGATGCCCTTGGCACGCGCCTGCGCGAACGCCGGTTGCAGACCGGTTGAATCGTTCGGGGCCACGATCAGTGCCTGCGCGCCCTGGTTGATCATGCTTTCGATATCCGCCACCTGCTTGGCCTGATTGTCGTTGGCATTCGTGTACAACAGACGCTTGACGCCTGCAGCCTTGGCTGCAGCGCGCACCGAGTTGGTTTCGGTGGCCCGGAACGGATTCTGTTCGTTTTCCGATTGGGAGAAGCCGACGACCAGATCGCTAAGCTTCACCGAGCCCGGCTTCGGGTTGGTACAGGTCTGTGACGAAGCATTTTGGACTTTTTGCGCGCCGGCATCGTTCTGTGCCCATGCGCCGATCGACCATGCGCTGGCGACGCAAACGCCGATTGTGAGAAGTTTGTGGTGCAGCTTTGCTGAGGTGGACATCGCTTGTCTCCGGGTGTAGTAGCTGGCCTAACTGAATGGGCAACTGCATTTATATAATTTCTACGTCGACTTCCACGGATCGGCAGTGTATGCCGACCCGGCATGATTGTTCCTCAATAAATATTACTCGTCAATAATTACGAATATTATTAGGGATATCCCCCGAAGAAAAGCCAGGAGGGCACACCGACGCGCGTTCGATCAGTGGTCCATCCAGCTTGACGGTGCGGTGCTTGATTGGCGCGCCAGCGGCGCGGTTCTGCTCCTCCTGAAGCAGGGTTTCGACCGCCCAGCGGCCGAGTTCGTAATTGGGCAACACGACTGTCGACAGCGGTGGGTGCGTATGCCGGGCGATTTCCTGGTCGTCGTATCCGAGCACCGAGACATCCTCCGGTACGCGCAGCCCCAATTGCTTGAGCGCCTCGATGGCGCCTAGCGCCATCAGGTCGTTGGCGCAAAAAATCGCCGTGGGCGGATTGGGCTCGCGCATGAGCGACAGCGTATGCTCGAAGCCCTTGCCGGAACTCCAGTCGCCGTCGCGCACGAGGTTTTCAGCGAACGGCAGGTCGGCCGTGGCGATCGCCTGGCGATAGCCTTTCAGGCGGTCTTTTGCCGCGTCTTGCCAGGTTTCGCCATTGATGAAACCGATCCGGCGATGACCTGCATTGATCAGGTGGGCGGTCGCAGTGTGGCCGCCCACCACTTCTGCAGGGACGACCGACGACAGCGTGTGGTCGGTCGTATAGCAATTCAGGAGTACTGTTGGCACCTTCAGCAAGGCCTTGGGGACCGTTACCTTGCGAGTAAACACGGTAGCGTAGATGACGCCCGCGATGGCCGGGTTCAGCAGCGTTTTCAGGACCCGCTCTTCCATCTCGGCATTGCCGTGCGTTGAGTACACGGCGAGCATGTAGCCGTTGCTCCAGGCCGCGTCACGGGCGCCGTCGATGTTCACGACAGGGTGTGGGCTGGTGGAAATTTCATCCGCAAGGTAGACGATCAGATTGCGCTCGCCGACGGCAGCTGGTATCACAACACGGGCAGGCAGGTCGTAGCCAAGCTCCTGCGCGGCCTTCAGAACTCTTTTACGGGTCTCGTCCGAGAATTTCGCGCCGACGGCGCCATTGAGAACAAGCGAAACGGTGGACTGCGACACGCCGATTGCCTTGGCGATGTCGGTCATGGTTGGGCGACGCTTGGTAGATTTTTTCATTGTGATGCCGGATTGCGGGAGGCCCGCCCGGGAAAGCCATGACGGGTCAGAAGCTGGGGCCGCATCCGGCGCCAGCGATAAGTAAAATAGCACTAATATTTCCAGGTCGCAATCGACCTTGAGGCAGCGTTTTCCCTGCCTCCGCCTGAGCGCAAGGGCGCGTCACGAGAAATTTCTATTAATAATAAATTGACTATATCGGCCGATCCGTGCGACCCTCGCATCGAATGAAATCACCCACTATGCGTGACCGGTCGGCTCAACGCATGGGGTTCGTCATCGTACAGAGCGTCGGAGCATCACTTTGAGCCTTCAGCACCCCTCCGTTCCTGTTCAAGACGTGGCATCACGTCCAGCCATGCGAAGCGCGAGCACTTTCGATCCGGTCGCGCTAGACGACGGTTCGCTCGTGACGCTGCGTTGCGGAGCGAGGCGCGCCATCGTCGCGCCGAATCTGGGTGGTTCGATCGCCGCGTTTTATGACGAGGGAGAGGAGGGCGCTGTTCACTGGCTGCGCCCGGCGACCCGAGCCGCGATTGACGAAGGCAATCCGCTAGGCATGGCCAGTTTTCCGCTGATGCCTTACTGCAACCGGATTCGTGATGGCAGTTTTACGATTGATGGACAACCGTTCCGCCTGCCAACCGTTAGCGGTGAATTCAGGCACGCCTTGCACGGTCACGCATGGCGCCGTCCCTGGCAGGTTGGCCTGTCGCAGCCCGATCGGGTGGAATTGCATTTTCAGCACAATCCCGACGCGGGCGCGCAGGGGCTACCTGATGCGAGCTGGCCGTTTGCATACGAAGCGCGTCAGCGCCTGGTGCTTTCCGACGAAGGACTATCGGTACATCTTTGGGCACGCAACCTTTCTGCGCAGCCGATGCCTTTTGGCTTCGGTCATCACCCGTACTACCCCCGACCCGAAGGCACCCGTATAAGCGCCAAAGTGCGTGCCATGTGGAAAGCCGATGCGGAACTGCTGCCCGTATCGTTGGGGGGGCATCCCGCAGTCGATGCACTGGGCGATGGCCTGCTGGTGGACCAATTCGTACTTGATAACAATTTCGCGGGCTGGGAGCGCGAAGCAACTATTGTGTGGCCCGGTGAAAGTCGTTCTCTTACGCTTCGCGCCGATGCGCCGTTCGACTTCTTCGTGCTGTTCTCGCCCGCGAATACCCCCTTTTTCTGTGCGGAGCCGGTCAGTAACACGACCGATTGGGTCAATTCCGATGCGTCGCATAGCGACGTCGGCGGCTGCGTGCTGGCGCCCGGAGAGGTTATCGAGGCAGGTTTTGCGTGGCTGCCGGGACAGCCCTCATCAACGTAGTAGCGAGATCCCGCAGGACCGGAATAGCCTTTGATGCTGCGGACTGGCTTCTAAAGCGGATCGATATGCATGTGGGCAGATATCCGGTCGAGGCCGGTGCCTGCTTTCAAAGCCATATCCGCCAACGCATCCTCCAACGCGACAGCGCGATTCGAATTTTCCTCTGCGTCTTTGCGCACACAATGGTCACATGCGATCCCTTCCCGGGATTTGACCTCGTCATTCTCCACAAGCATATCTGCATGGGCCCAGTTTCCGAGTCGTAAGGGTACTGGCCCTGGTCGACGGAATTCGCCTGCGCAACCACTCCTTATAGCTTTCGTACCATCAAATTAATATGGACTCCAGATTTAAATATGGAGAATTCAGATTTGCTTTTCGTCAAGTAAATTTAACATTGCGTAATAATTTATGGCTTTGTTTTATAGGCACTCTGCTCGCACCCGCTTCATGTGTGTGGTGCCGAACAGTGCGTTCGTGTGGTGCCGAACAGTGAGGTATCACCTGCTCGACTACCTTAGGTTTGCGTCTGTATCAGTCGGGATGCATCCCAGTTGTGTCGGGTCGTAGAGGTGCACGTGCTGCGCGCACGGATCACATTCCGTCATATCCAGACCTGTTCAACGAGTGGCTTTCGGGGCGGGGTTCGACTACACAATTCTGCCGCACACACGGTCGCGAAGATCCGACTTCTCTAAATGAGTGGACTTCGAACGACAGCTTAAAAAATAGCCTTGAATGGGTGATCAGGAGTGCGTAATGAAGACATATAAGAATGCATTAACTGTAATGGGGATGAGACGGGTGGCGATTGCAACCGCGGTGACCTTATACGCGGGGATGGCTTGTGCCCAGTCGGATCCAAACACGGCGCAAACCGCGCCAATCGGGAAAAGCGCGGCTTCGTCCGCGCACTTGTTGCTGGCGCAGAATCCAACGCGAGATTGTCCGGAGGACGCGACGCCTGGTTGCGGAAAGGACGACCGTGGCCTGCAGCCCGTGATCGGTCGCGGGCAGGATGCGGACGACGTCGGTGGCACAGTTGGCCCGCAAAGCGCATTCGGCGCCGCCGCTGCGCCGGGCGGCACATTCGGCGCCGCGGGAAGCCAAGGGTCAGGTAGTACAGGAAACGGTGCTGCGGGCAGTGGCGCTAACAGTAGCGACAGTTCGGGGAGCAGGGGGTCGGGGAGTGTTTCTGGACCTAGTGGACCTAGTGGACCTAGTAGCCCTAGCGGACCTAGCGGACCTAGTAGCCCTAGCGGACCTAGTGGACCTAGTGGTCCTAGTGGTCCTAGCGGACCTAGTGGTCCTAGCGGACCTAGTGGTCCTAGCGGACCTAGTGGACCTAGCGGACCTA
>JBEKNG010000386.1:0-5844 GCA_049523075.1 Paraburkholderia sp. | reverse complement strand
ACTCGAAGCTGCGTTACGCAGCGAGGCGACGGGCGTGCTGCTGGTCGCGAGTCGCCGCAAGGCGGACAAGCTGCGCGGGACGATGCGAGCGCGTGGCATCGACGCACTGCGTCTCACGGCGTTGCATGCCCCCGCCGGACCATCGATCCACGCCCATACACCGCAGGAGATCGCGTTGGGAGCGGTTGCCGGCCTGGTGATGCTGCGCCGTGAACTGGAAGAGGCAGCGGCGCTAGCCGAGAGTTCGACCCCAGAGAGCGGCGAGCTAGTGCCGGGTTTGCCGCCGTGCGAATCGATGGCTTCGGTCGAGCCGCGGGTTGCCGGTGCACGCTACGTCAACCCGGTGTGCGGCATGGCAGTGGACATCGCTTCGGCGCGGCACGTGGTCGACTGGGGTGGACAGCGCGTCTACTTCTGCTGTGACGGCTGCAAGGTCGAATTTGAACGCTCGCCGGAGAAATATCTAGCCGCCGCGCCGGTCGGCGTACCCGCTGAACCGGCAGTGCCGGCCGAACCGCTGGAGAAAACATGAGCGCTCCATGGAGCGGTGGCGCAGCCCCGCAACCTCCTGTCTTCTCAGCGGTCGTGCTGGCTGCCGGCATGTCATCGAGAATGCAGGGGCAGCACAAGTTGCTGTTGCCGGTCGGCGGGGAGCCGGCGGTGCGGCGCACGGTGAGCGCGCTGGCCAGTGCCGGGCCGGCAGAAATCGTGGTGGTAACCGGCTTTCGAGGACGAGCGGTGATGGAGGCGCTCGACGGTTTGCCGGTACGTTTCCAGCCGAATCCACGCTATGAAGAAGGGCAGATGACCTCGGTGGCCGCCGGCGTGGCCGCACTGGTTGCGCCTTGTGACATCGTGCTGGTCTGCCTCGCCGATCAGGTGCTGCTCGCCGCCGATGATTACCGCGAACTGATCGACGCCTACGCTGCCATGCCGCGCGGATCGATCCTCGTCCCCGCGGTTAACGGGCAACGGGGGAATCCGGTGGCGTTTTCCGTGAGCTATGCCGCCGAGGTGATCAGCGGCCACATCAATCCAGGGTGTCGCAAGCTGATCGCCGAGCATCCGGATGAGGTGTTTATTCACGAGGCCGTCCATGACCGGTTCACAACCGATATGGATACCCCCGAAGACTACGAACGGATTCTGGCACGCCTCACTGAACGGCCCCTTGTTCGCGCACCCTAGACTGTCTACGCCTTTGGCTCCGGAGCACGGCGCGGCCTATATTTAATGCGCGCCGCATGTGCTCGCGGGTTGCCTCGTTGCGCACCCGCTTCGCTCTCTCATTGCGCACCCCGTTCGCTCTCGTCATCGAGCACCTCACCCCCGATCGGGCCCGGATATTGCAAAGGTCGAGCCTGCGAGAACGTCAGGCGTATGGCGAAAGGGAGCGCAGTCAGCGCGCGCTGCGCGAAGAAGCGACAACGAACCCGGCTAGCGCCTGACCCACGTACTCGCCGCTGAAGAAATTACATGCCTAGGCATGTCCGCGTGGCAGCCTTTACAGCCTCGCGTGTAATTCGGGAGGCGGGCAATCAATTCATTCGCAGCCAACGCGATCGGAGGATGGGTGTCGAACAGACGTATAACGCAAATGATCCGCTGCCGCGACCACAAAACAACAGCCGTGGCGCCGTGGTTGGCCGCGGCTGCTGTCGCAGGGATGGCCGTCATGCCGGCCACGGCCAGCGCGCAAACGCCGGCGCCGCTGCAGGAGTGGCAATACTCCGCGGGCGTCCCGCTGGAAAAGATGATGGCGCCGGAAATCCCCACGTGGCAAGTCGCGGTCGGTGCCGCGGCGGCCTTCCAGCCGCGCTATGACGGCGCGGACCGATACCACTTCGAAGGCGGCCCGAGCATCGACATCCGTTATAGCGACCTGTATTTCGCTTCGACGGGTGAAGGCTTCGGCGCCAACGTTCTGCAGGGACCGAACTGGCGGATCAGTCTTGCCGCCGCCTACGACCTCGGGCGGCGCGGTCAGGATGACGACGAGCATCTGCACGGCCTCGGCAACATCAACCCCGCACCCGAACTGAAACTGGCGGCCGACTACGTCGTGTCGAAGAGCTTTCCGCTGGTGCTGCGCGCCGATATTCGCCGCAGTTTTGGCGGCTCCAACGGCTGGGTCGGCGATCTCGGCGCGTACATGCCGCTGCCGGGCAGCTCGAAAACATTCTTCTGGTTTGCCGGGCCCAGCCTGACGTTTGCGGATTCGAAGTACATGAACAGCTGGTTCGGCGTCAGCGAGGCGCAGGCCGCCGATTCCCAATACTCGTACTATCACGCGAGCGCCGGCCTCAAGTCGGCGGGCTTCGGTGTCAGCGCGATCTGGTTCTTCCAGAAACACTGGTTTGCCGCATGCGACTTCGCGCTCGAACAGCTTGTCGGCAGCGCCGCGCGCAGTCCGATCACGCAGCGTTCGTCGAACGGCGTGCTGGATCTGTCGGTCAACTATGAGTTCTGAATCTGCCTGACCGCATCAGCTTGACTGCATCAGCTCGGTTAGATCAGCTTGCTGCGTGCGGGTGCCATGTGGAACCTGCGCACAGTGAGGCGGCTTGCTGGCTCTGCCCAGTGCGCGCGTGACGCGGCGGACCGTAGACTTAGCAGACCGTTGTCGGCGCTTCGGCGACGGCCTGTTTCTGTCCCGCTCGAAGCAGGCCTTCCACCATGCGCGCCTCTGCCCGGGCGATCATTTCGAGTGATGCAGCAGACAGTTGAGCATCCAGAATCGAAAGCGCGGCGCACAGGCGCAGGTACTCGTCATCGCCGACCGTCCAGCCGCCGGCCTGGTGCTCGGTAAGGTCGATCTGGACCATGGCGGCGTGAGCGCTCTCGATGTACCCCAGACCCTCAGGCTCGAGTCCGAGCCGGCACAATTCCTCCGACACTAGAAAATGCCGGCCAAGGGTCATAAACAGATCCCGCGAGCCATGACCGCGCTTGAACGCATCAAGTGCGGCGTAGCACTGCAGGAGCATGGCCTGCGTCACCGGTACGTGCGCAGCGCGGCTGAAAGTGAGAGCACGCAGCAGCGGTGACATGGCCGGCTGGTTGCGTTTGCGGCTTGGCGATTTGTTGGGCATGAAGGTTTCGACCTCGTTCTGTAACACTCGGCCCGCCACCGAAGTTACTTGCTTGCGGTGCACCGGCGGGTAAAAACAACCTCTGATAGGCGTCCTGTGACCATCATCGCAAGCCACAATTAAGATAGGCTTAAATTGCGGCGTGCCGAAATAGTCTGTTACGAAAAGCTCGGTTGGGATCTGCGGCCCAAAAAAAAGCCCTGTCCCGCGGAGGACAGGGCCGGACAGGATGGAAGAGTCGTACAGGCGCGTGGAGCTTGCCGATCTGTTTCCATCACAACAACGTTGTTGCACTTCGATACTGCTTAAAACTGCCTAAAACCAATACTGCTTGAAACGTGGTCCTTCACCTTCGCTTTGCTGCAAACCCCTGTTGTTTTTATTGCATGTCATGCGAGAAGCGCATTGGCGCTTCGGTTGCTGCAGCTGCCTGCTACGGACTGCTTTGCTCATTAACGTGTGCTGCGTGATACCTACTGCCTGTTGCGAACTGCTTGACACATGCGGCTTGTTACTCCCTGCCTGCTGCTTACTGCGTACCGCTTGAATGGACTGCGTTTTTTCTACGGCCACTACCGGAACTGCTCTACGGAATTGCTACGGAACTGCTCTACGGGTACGGTCAAAACAACGCGGGAGGAAGACCGCGTATGGGCTCAGTGGTTCGTCGTGCCCATGGAAACCAGTGTAGGGAGAAAGAAACGAGAACGATCCGGCGAAACGAGGGGAATTGGCCGCGCAGTTCGGCGAATTGCTTGCTATTGGGCGACGCCAGCGGTTTCGCCGCGACGCGCTTCTGCGGCAGCCAGCACAGGTGTCGCGCAGAATTGCAGGGGGTATGCACCAGGTGCCTGAGGTGCCAACTGACGCTGCGCAATCGGCCGTCGGCGATTCCCCTGACGTATACACCGGTTCACGCGGCAGCGGTTCACGCGGATGATTGGTACAAACGATCTGACGTAACGATTCGAAGTACCGGGCGTGGCTTCACGCAAATACAGGCAGGCGTATCCGGATGCGCCGGCTCCGCCGTTTGAACTGCGGGCCGCCGATCATGTGCTAATTGATCTGTAAAACATATTAAATGACCTCGGAAAATACCCCGCGTCGTGGTGGTCGGAAAGCGGCTAGGCACGGCTCATGCCAGAGACGTCACGTCATCGGGAGCGCTCGATTTGCAACTCGTACCTTTCTTATGAAAGGGGCGCATTCCGATTTGCCTCGCGCTGCCGCTTTATCCAGGTAAATGTACCCTCGATCCGCACCGAAGCGGTGCTGGGAAACTCGATTTGGCGCATGATGCGGCGGCTTCGGCACACGAGGATGCAGCCGTTAAAGCTGATGTTTGAGCAAAAGCCCGTAGATCGGGCAGTTGACCAAAGCGGCACAAAACTTGCCTTATGCAGCGTGGCGGCAGGGGCCCGCACGATCGCCCAAGCTTGCCAGGGTGAGTGCTAATACGCTGCCGGCAGTGAACCGTTTGAGTCGTTCGAGTATCGAGGAGGACAGTCGCGCATCTGGATCAAGAGAGGTTGGAGAGAGGTCCGCATACGGGAGGACATCATGTTTGAGTCCGCACCTATTACTGCTAGCAAAGTGGTGGACGGGGAAACGGTTCGCGCCGAGTATCTGTGCGATACGGGACGCCTGCGCATCATCGGTGAGCGAACCGTGCACGCCGAATGGTTTCCGCCGCATTCGTGGTTCGCCATCGCGTCGAGTTCGGGCCATAGCCGATGGGGCACCCGGCCCGACGAGGCAGACCTGCTGCTGCTTATCGACAACTTTATGGGGTACTCGGGGCAGAACGCCTTTGCGCTAGTCCGGCGCTGACGCCGGCTTCTGTTCACGTCTAAAAATCGGACCGGGTGCGCCCGCGCGGGTTCGCTTCATCCGTGACAATTCACCCGTACTATTCATCCGTGACTATCGACCCAGGCCCGCGCCCAATCGAGGCCGGCCGACCGCGCCTCTTCGTCGGTATCGAACGTCCCGAGCACACCCGACCCTTCCACGAGTTTGCTGCCGCGCGTGATGGTGCCGCTGGCCGCGTATCCGTCGCCTTGGACGATGGCGTGACCCCAAATCGCATAGCCCTGGTAGATTTCGGATTCCATTACGCTACTGTAAGTCAATTGCCTGCATCAGCGCACCACATAGACGGACGCGTGTCCGGTGCCCACCTGCAGCACGTTGCCTTCAGGCGTCAGGATGCGGGGGATGTCGATAAAGCGTGGGCTTGTAGCTTTCCTTGCATTGTCGCCTCCGGCATGTTTTCCCGCCGCAGCTTTAGCCAAAGGATCCGCGACGCGGCGCGTCGCAACCTTACCCGCGCCGCGAGGCAGTAGCGCCGTTTTCCCTACCTTGGGCTTGCATTTTGCCGCAGGCTGCCCGACGCGCGCTTCCGGCGGATTCCAGACTTCCACGTAGTGCTCACCCGCGGCCGCAGTGGATGCCACTGCGAGCAACAGCGCGCCCGCGCTTAGAAATCGCAGCATGTTTTCTCCATAGATGTAACCGATGTGCGCGCGACGCACTGGACGCGGCGGCAACTCGCGCCGGTTCCTACGCACGAGCCGTTGCAGCTTCCGCAGCAAGTGGTAACGGCCGCGCGCCTGAGGCGGGGAAACTGGACGAAGAGTACTGTACATTCATGGTCCTTCCCCAATTTGAGTGGGTGAAAAACCATGGCCAAAGAAGCAATTCGGGCATGATATGCGGCGTTGTTGATCGAGTTGTTTTCCAATGAGTG
>JBEKNG010000385.1:0-5847 GCA_049523075.1 Paraburkholderia sp. | reverse complement strand
CGCGACACGGCTACCGGCATTATCTGGAGACTATGCGCGATCGGCAGCCTGCTTCTGACGCGGGGCCGGCAGCCTTTGACGCGTGGGCTGGCGAGGTGTTAAAGGCGCATGGCGAGTTCCAGCTTCTGTGCGCGCTGCGTCGTGGGCCGTGGGGCGTCGAAGGGCTCAACAAGCGTGTCGCGCGCCTGTTGCAGGAAGAAAGCCTGATTACCGCGCGCGGCGATTGGTATCCGGGCCGGCCCGTGCTCGTGACCCGCAACGATTATGAACTCGGGTTGATGAACGGCGACATCGGCATCACGCTCGAGCTTCCGGGTGCGACGGAACAGAGCTTGGTGTTAAGAGTGGCATTTCCTGCAGGCGACGGTGCCGGTGGCATCAAGTGGGTCTTACCGAGCCGTTTGCAGGCAGTGGAAACGGTGCTCGCGCTGACCGTGCACAAATCGCAAGGCTCGGAGTTCATGCACGCGGCGCTGGTGCTGCCCGATACGTTCAGCCCGATTTTGACGCGAGAACTGGTGTACACGGGCATCACCCGGGCGCGCGCGTTTCTGACACTGGCGATTCCGGAAGGCAAGCCCGTGCTCGATCAGGCGGTGTGCGCGAAGGTGCAGCGGGCGAGTGGGTTGATGGCGGGGTTCGGGGGCGTGGCGGGGTGAGGCGTGTTTAATTAGGGTGCACCCTGTACAACGGCCTTCGTCCCATCGGGCTACAATAATTTCGCGCTGATATTGCGTGGTGCGGCGCGGTGTGGCGAGCCGAACGCCTCGGCCTCTATGGTCAAGCTGGCGCACCAAAGACCCAGGGCTGTCAGCAGAGAGTTCCACTCCCCGTACGAGGCCCTGTCCTCACCAGAGGCGAGTATGAGAATCGCGGTACTCGATGACGATCCCGCTCAAACCGCTTTCGTGCATGAAACGATGTCAGCGGCCGGCCATGTTTGCCATACCTTTTCCGAAGGGCGTGCACTGGTTCAGCAGTTGCACCGCCAGACCTTCGATCTCCTGATTCTCGATTGGCTCGTGCCGGACCTCTCCGGTGAGGAGGTCCTGCGATGGGTTCGCTCAACGCTCTCCGAGCGCGTGCCGGTGATCTTTATGACGTCCCGCGGTCGGGAAAGTGACATTGTCTCGATGTTGAACACAGGCGCGGATGACTACGTCGTCAAGCCGGTCACCGCAAATGTGCTGCTCGCGCGTGTCGGTTCGCTGCTGCGACGCGCGTATCAGCTCAACACAGTTGCGGTCAAAGCAACTTTTGGCGATTTCGAATTCGATCTGAATGCGAAACAGGTACACGTGGGGCAACGATTAGTGAGTCTCACGCAGAAGGAATTCGAGCTGGCGCTCTTGCTGTTCCAGCATTTGAATCGCCCATTGTCACGGGCGCATATCGTCGACATGATCTGGAAGCAGACCGTCGACATTCCGACGCGCACCATGGATACCCATGTTTCCATGCTGCGCTCGAAGCTCGGCCTGCGCTCGGAAAACGGCTACCGTCTCGCGCCGATCTACGGTTACGGATACCGGCTCGAACAGATCGGCGACGACGTGGTCGAGACTCGTGAATAGCGCATGGAGATGCAGGAAACGAATGGGAGCCGCGGGCTCCCAAGGAGACGATTCGATGACGCATATGTTCGACGAAGGCCTCGGCCGTCGTGAGGCCAACTATGTTCCGCTGACGCCGGTCGATTTCATTGCACGCGCAGCTGAAGTCTTTGGCGACCGTCTGGCGGTCGTCCACGGCGAAATTCGCCGTACGTGGCGTGAGACTTACGAGCGGACCCGGCGCCTGGCCAGCGCCCTGCAGCGGGCCGGCATAGGCCGCGGCGATACCGTCGCCGTGCTGCTACCCAACATTCCTCCGATGATTGAAGTCCATTTTGGCGTGCCGATGGCGGGCGCCGTTCTCAACACGCTTAATACGCGGCTCGATATTGCTTCGATCCTGTTCATGTTGCGGCACGGCCAAGCGAGAGCGCTGATCGTCGATACCGAGTTTGCCGAGCTGGCGCATCGCGCTTCGCTGGAGTTTCCCGAGTTGCAGATCGTCAGCGTCGACGACGTGACGCCTGCGGATCCGCAAAAGTTTCCACGTGCCACCGACTATGAGGCCTTTCTGCAAGGTGGCGACCCGCAATTCGCATGGCAGCCACCCGCCGACGAGTGGGATGCGATCGCACTGAACTATACGTCGGGTACGACCGGCGATCCGAAGGGCGTGGTCTATCACCACCGCGGCGCCTATCTGAATGCCGTGAGCAACATCCTCGAATGGGACATGCCGAAGCATGCGGTCTATTTATGGACGCTGCCGCTGTTCCATTGCAATGGTTGGTGTTTTCCGTGGACGGTGGCGGCGCGCGCGGGCGTCAACGTCTGTTTGCGCAAATTCGACGCCAACGTCGTGTTCGACCTGATTCGGGTCGAAGGCATCACTCACTATTGCGGTGCGCCGATTGTCCAGAGTGCGCTAGCTAACGCGCCTGAGGAATGGCGCGCGGGTATCGGGCATCGGGTCGCCACGATGGTGGCCGGTGCGGCGCCTGCGCCCGCGGTGATCGCCAGGATGAAGGAGATTGGTTTCGATCTGACGCACGTGTATGGCCTTACCGAAGTCTACGGACCGGCGTCGGTGTGCGCCAAACAGGAACACTGGGAAAGCGTGAGCGATGACGAACGCGCGCGGCTCAACGCCCGTCAGGGCGTGCGTTATCACCTGCAAGCGGCTGTCACCGTCCTGGATCCGGACACGCTCGAACGCGTGCCGAACGACGGCGAGACCCTCGGCGAAATCATGTTCCGCGGCAACATCTGCATGAAGGGCTATCTGAAGAACGAGCGCGCCACTGAAGATGCCTTCAGGGGAGGCTGGTTCCACACGGGCGACCTGGGAGTGCTGATGTCCGATGGCTACGTTCGCATCCGCGATCGTAGCAAGGACATCATCATTTCAGGTGGGGAAAACATCTCGAGCATTGAGATCGAAGACACGTTGTACCGGCACCCGGCTGTTTCGGTGGCCGCCGTCGTGGCGATGCCGGATCCAAAATGGGGCGAGGTGCCGTGCGCGTTCATCGAACTCAAGGAAGGGGCCCACGTCACTGCCGATGAGATCATCGCGCATTGCCGTCTGTTTCTGGCCGGTTTCAAGCTGCCCAAAGCGGTTCGATTCGGAGAGCTGCCTAAAACGTCGACCGGGAAAATCCTGAAGTTCGAGTTACGTGCTCGCGTGAAATCCGACAACGCCATCGATGTTAGCGCCGAGAGCGGAAGTCAGCCTCAAGGCAAACCGTGAGCCTGGGTGAGCGTTGCTGCGAGCAGCATCTCGCGCCGTATGGAGCGCGAGATTCCGCGTGCTATCGGTCCGCTTTAGCCGCGGCTGTCGACCCACTTGCGCGCCCAGCGGCTCGAGTGCTGCAACGCCTGTTCTTCGTTGTTGAAGTAGTCGAGCGAATAGAACTGGTAGCGCGTTTCCGCAGGCGCATTGCCGGCGCGTTCGAGCAGCAGGTTGGAGGAAAACGAACCGTCGGGCAGACGATGTGCCGAGGGTTGGACGGCATAGCCGTTGTAATGATGAATGTGTTTGCTTTGCATTTTAATTTTAAATAATCGTACGCGTGCACGCCGATCAGGACGAGCCAGTTCGAGCCGAGGCGAATGCGTATATCGTGAGAGGCGTTAAAGCCGGTCAAGCCAGGGGAGTATGAGGGGGCAAGCGAGGCGTTTGGCGCAACGATGCTTGAAGCGATTGCACCAACTGTGGGAGAACAAACTCCGCGAGGATGTCGCTGCAGCCCGGTAGCCGTTTTCGGATACCGGACCCGTCAAACTTTACAGCGGCTTGATGTTAGCCGCTTGCAGACCCTTGGGGCCTTGCTTCGTTTCGAAGCTCACCTTCTGGTTTTCAGCCAGCGTCTTGAAGCCGTCGCCGCTGATTTCCGAGAAGTGAGCGAACAGGTCGTCGCCGCCCTTGTCCGGTGTAATGAAGCCGAAGCCTTTGCTGTCGTTGAACCACTTAACGGTACCGGTATCCATGAAGAATCCTTGAGGTAGAAATGTAAAAAGTCGCTCCTGGTGGAGCACGTGAAGCGTCAAGGAGGGAGAGGGCAACGAATACCGCTGAGAGAGCGAGCAATTGATGAACAGCAATCGAACTTCTTGAACTTCGGATGCCACAATAGCTGCACGAGGCCATCGTCGTCAAGGAATATCTTGTAAAGTTTTCGTCAAGCCGCGCGAGATGTGGCACGAAACGGTCGGGCCCCCTTAGAAAAATGGAGCGCTGCGAATCCTCTGTCTGCCACGCCAGGCATGGTGTTAGGGGAGTCGCAGCAAAGCCTGCAGGAGCGGCTTTTGTGCTGCGGTCTACAGGCCGACGCGGTGTGCCGCAAAGATCAGTCTGAGACCCAGTGCGGTGATGGCGCTGGCTGCGACGCGGTCAACCCAGGTCTTTGCCCGCAGATACAGTTCGCGCGGACGCTTGCTCGAGAAACACAATGCGACGATGGTGTACCAGCCGGCTTCGATCACGAAGATGGCCGGCGGTAGCGCGAAATAACACCACAGCGGCGGATGCTGCGGCAGTAATGCGGCAAAGATACTGCCGTAATAGATAGCAGTTTTCGGATTGCTGAGTTGAGTGCTCAAACCGATCCAGAAAGATCTGCGCGGGTTGCCGTTGCTAGTGGCCTCCTCCTGATTGAATGCAAGCGGCGTTTTTGCACTGCGCCAGATTTTCGACGCCAGATAGATCAGGTATAGCCCGCCCGCTACCTTGAGGCTTACGTACAGCCAGGTGACGGCGGCAAGCAGGGTGTACAGACCCAGTAACGCGACGCCGCTAAAGAGTACGCCGCCGATTCCCATGCCGAGGGCCGTGGCCAATCCATCGCGACGCGACAGGCCAATTGAATTGCGCGCGACGATGACGAAACTTGGCCCCGGACTCATCGCGCCGATCAGGAGCGCGGTGAGGATAGTAGCGACTGCGGTAGACGGGGACATGGCTGCTTTCCTTTGAAGATGGGCGAGAGAAAGTCCAGAACAATAAAATAGCACGCTGGCTCCCGCTTATCGAAGGCTCCAGCCGGCTGTTTGCTGTGCGCGGCGGAAAAAATGGATGCTAAAATTCGCTTATCGACGCTAGAGCGGCACTTGAGGGTAGAGGGCCACACGGGCGACCATTCGAGCTGCTTGCCGAACGGATTTCCTGATTGAAAGATGATTTGTCGGGCATCATTTCCGGGGCGCATCTGCGCGCACAAAGGCAACGCGAGGTCGAACTGCGTTCGGCCCGCTCGAATCATGTATAGGCTTCCCGCTTATTAGCGAAGCCGTTTATTTTCTAAAACGCGCGCAGTTGCCGCAGCGACATCGGTACGTTATGAAAGAGCGACAAGAACAACGCACGTTCGACTTCGATGGGAACGCACGGGAGCGCCTCGTCGTGTGGATACATCGCCGCATGGAAGAATACGGCATTACGCTTGAGGCATTGGCCGAAGCGATTGAAGCGGATGCCGCTGCTACCAGGGCCGTCACGTACCGGGACGCTTACGGCAATACATGGGACGGCCAAGGCGAGAAACCGGACTGGCTCGCGCGGGCGATTTACGCCGGTCAGAATATCGATCATTTCCGCTGTTAAACCGCTGGTGGGTTTGGCTGGGTTTGACTAAATCCCGCTGGTCCGGCGGCCGGTCAATAAGTACTGGTCTATAGCGCATCGCATCCTTGCTGCGAAGATCCGGACACCTCCGTCCGGGCACACGCTTTGTCATCCGCAGCCAAGCTATCGATATGAGCAACGCTTCGTTGGCACACCTATCATGGGTGGCTA
>JBEKNG010000384.1:0-5849 GCA_049523075.1 Paraburkholderia sp. | reverse complement strand
TTGCCGCATGGCTCTCTGGAAAGCCATATTCGCCAAAACCCTTGATCTGCTCGAAGATCGCTTCGGCGAAGCTTCGCTCGTAGCCATTCTTCTGCATCCCGTTGATGATGCGATCGTAGTACTTCTCCAGGCCGCCCTTGCGCTTCCATGCGGCCATCGCACGGCGCAGCTCATCGGCTTCGCCTGCCGTGAAACCGGCTGCGATCATCGCCACCTGCATCACCTGTTCCTGGAAAATGGGTACGCCCTTCGTGCGCTCCAAGGCTTCCCGCAGTCTGTCGCCTGGATAAATTTCAGGATCCAATCCCTGCCGCCTGCGCAGATAAGGATGCACCGCGCCGCCCTGAATCGGACCAGGGCGCACAATGGCCACCTCGATAACGAGGTCGTAGTATTCACGCGGCTGCAAACGAGGCAGCATGCTCATCTGCGCACGCGACTCGATCTGGAACACACCGATCGTATCGGCGCGGCAAATCATGTCGTACGTCTTTTCGTCGCCCTCTGGTATGTCCTGCATATCGAGGCGCTCGCCGCGCCGCGCAGATACAAGATCGAGCATGCGTCGGATCGCCGACAGCATACCGAGTGCAAGCACATCTACCTTAAGAAGTCCGAGGGATTCGAGATCGTCCTTGTCCCATTCGATGACCGAGCGATCCACCATCGCCGCGTTCTCCACCGGCACGAGACGCGTAAGCTTGCCGCGGCTGATCACGAAGCCGCCGGAATGCTGCGATAGATGCCGCGGAAAGTTGAGCAGTTGCGACGCCAGTCTGGCCCAAGCCTGAATCAACGGATTTTCCGGGTCGAGCCCCGACTCCTCGAAGCGTTTCAGCAGATCGTGACTATTGTCGAACCAATGGTGCGACTTCGCGACCGCATCGACAATTTGTGGATCAATCCCCAGCGCCTTGCCCGTCTCGCGCAACGCGCCACGCGGCCGGTAGGTGGACACTGCCGCCGCAATCGCCGCGCGGTCACGTCCATACTTGCTATAGATGTACTGGATGACCTCTTCGCGCCGCTGATGCTCGAAGTCGACGTCAATATCCGGCGGTTCGCCGCGCTCTTTAGAAATGAAACGCCCGAACAGCATGTTGCTGCGCGCCGGATCCACCTCGGTGATGCCGAGGCAATAACATACGACCGAGTTGGCCGCCGACCCTCGCCCCTGACACAGAATGTGCTGGCTGCGCGCATAGCGAACGATGTCGTAGACCGTCAGAAAGTACGGTTCGTATTCCAGGTCCGCGATAAGTATCAGTTCTTTTTCGATCTGCTCCTGGACCTTATCCGGGATGCCTGCAGGAAAGCGCCACCGCGCGCCGATATACGTCTCCTGACGAAGGTAGGCGGTGGGCGTAAAATTTTTCGGAACGAGTTCATCGGGGTACTCGTAGCGCAAATTATCAAGCGAGAATGTGCAGCGCTCGAGCACGTTGATCGTTTCGCGCACCGTCTGCTCGGGATAAAGATTCGCAATGCGCAACCGCGAACGCAAATGCTGTTCGGCGTTGGGCGCGAGATCATAACCGCACTCATGAACCGGCTTGCCGACGCGAATCGCCGTCATCGTGTCCTGCAACGGCTTGCGCGAGCGCAGATGCATCACGACGTTACCAAGTGCGACGACCGGCACGTTCTGACGATCCGCGACATATTCGACCGCTCCGCGATGGATATCATCCATCGCGCGCTGATGCAGCACGAGACCCACCCACGCGCGATCAGGAAAAGTCTCATCGAGCCATTCAATTTGCGCTTCCAGCGCCTCTTCTTTGGCAGGAAATGCTGGCACCAGAATCGCGAGACAATCGGGCATGCCGCGCAGATGGGCGTTATCGCGATCAGACCGCGACAAGTCATGCGGCGTCAGCCGGTATTCACCCTTCGGCGCGCGGGTTCGCGCAAGCGTAATCAGCTCCGACAGATTGCCGTAACCCTCACGGTTCTGCGCGAGCAGAATCAATCCGAATGCGGGCGATCCATCGGCATTGCGCAACTGAAAATACGAGCCGATGACAAGCGGCAGCCCCGCTTCTTTCGCCGCGACATGCGCACGCACGACGCCCGCGAACGAGCATTCATCCGTGACAGCCAGTCCCGCGTAATCTAGCTGCGCCGCGCGCGCGACGAGTTCCTCCGCATGCGACGCACCGTGCAGGAACGTGAAGTTGGAAAAGCAGAACAACTCGGCGTACGCCGGCAGCGCAGTGAAGGTCGAGTCCATTGCGCGTCATCCGAACAGGCCGTGAAGAAACCAGCGCGGCTCTTCTTCGGCATCGCGGCTGCTGATACGTTCACGATAGATCCAATAGCAACTGCGGTCGTCGGCTTGCACGACGAAATAATCGCGCGTGACAAGTTCGCCGTCGAACCAGCCGGCTTCGATGCGCTCGGCCGGCGACATTATCCGCAGCGGCGAGCCATAGAACGGCCGATTCTGACGCATCAAAAGACGTATGGGCGTGGCCAGCATCCACGTAGGCCGCGGCAGGCTTTCGGGTAGCGCGATCTTCTGCGCCGCCTGGCTGAGGGGCACCCAGCGGTTCGCGACTTCCGGCCGGTAATCCGCGGTCGGCGCAGGGCGCAGCACGTTTTCGTCGCCAACGCGCGCGATCAGCAATTCGATCAGCCGTGCGTGATCCTCGGGCGTTCCACCGGGCTCGGGAAACAGGTTGTCCGTATCCGGTTCGACCGGCTCGACCTTCGATGCATCAAGCCGCAACGCAATGGCCGGCGCAGCGAGTTCCACGCGATGCAGCCGCTCCTTCAGGAGACGCAGCAGATGCTCTTCGCGCCATGCTGGTTCACCGAGCGCGATTTCGATCAACGTGGGCGGGAGCGCTTGCCTGCCTCGTTCATGTTCGATAGACAGCGTGATCGTGGATACCGCCAGTTGCTTCGCGCACAGCCATCCGCAGAGTTGCACGATCAAACGATGCGCGGCAAATAGCGCACCGTCCGCGTGTTCGAGCCGGTCGGGCAATTCGATATGCGCGGAAAAAGTGGGCGGCGGTTCGAGCCAGTCGAACAGCTCCGGCGCGGTACCGAAGGCGCGATCCAGCGAATCCAGCAGATGTTCACCGCAGCGGCGCTGCAAACCGGAGCGAGGCAGACGGCGTACGTCAGCGATTGCCTCGCAGCCAAGGCCGGCAAACCAATCGGCGAATGGGCGGATTTCCGGCACCGCGAGCATTGGCAACGGCAATAGCGCGCGCTCAAGCGAGGCGAGCTGCAATACGCGCTGCGCACCTGGCCCCTTCGCGCGCTTCGCCAGTAGCCATGCCCCCTGCCCGGTCGGCGCTGCGCTAATGCGCGCGGTCAACCCGAGCGTGGCTAGCATCGCCTTCGCCTGTCTGCAAAGCGACAGCAGACCGCCGAAAAGCCGCAGACTCGCGCCGACTTCGACGATTACTGTCGCCTCCTCGAGCAGCGCGACATCTGGAGAAAACTTCATCAATGACATACCGACTTCTCGTTGCGCACCGGTTTCGCGTGTCAGGTCACGCTCGTACATGACGGTTTCCGGTGATAGCGTTATTACACCACCGCGCTTCATACCCAGTAGTACGCCAGCCATACGCGCGGCGCTGTCCGTGACTACAACCCTGTCCCTCTCAAGTACCGCGCTGCCGTGCGCCGGCTCAGGCAGCCACCTCGGCTGGAAGACTTCGAGGGACAATTTCGGCAAGTGGACGGCGAGAAAGACGCGCATGGCGGGAAAACAAAACTGGAGTGGGTTGAAGAGATATCGACAGAGGCTCGGCGCGTGTTGGACCTCGTCGTTTCACGATATCGACCATCAGACCTTCCGCGGCCGGTCGCAAAGCCAGCCGCAGTACAGCTGGCGATGAATCCTGAGCCGCCGTGAGAGGGCGGACCATGATGAAGAGCGTCTCGGACGTCTGCGCGGCCAGATGCAAACGCCGTAGCGATGATGACTGCGCGTGTTGTGCCCATAGAATCAGCGCGCCACAGCTTCCGGCGCGCAGAATCTGCTCAGCCGACCAAAAGGCATCGGCGGCTTTAGGCGTCTTGATTTGCAACAGGCGATCGAGCGACAGCCCGATATATCCCAGTCCCAGGCCGTCCGGGATGTGCGGCGGCTGGACCAGCGCGACCGGCCGATCGGCGAGCGCACTGAGCGCGGGCCGCAAAAGCCGCATTTCACCAACGCCAGCCTGTTGGACCAGCAGATCGACCAGCATGCCAACCGGCCAGCCGCCACCCGGCAACTCCGTCGACAGCACTGGATAGCCCGTATCCACCATGCGCCCACGCCCGCGCGCGAGCTGCGAGGCTCGCCAGAGCGATGGATGGATATCTTCGGCGCTGATAGTGGGGGGTGACATTGAGCGTGTAGGATACTGTATATATATACAGTATCCTACACGGAAATTTCTAAGCGCGAACTGGCACTTTTAGCTCGATGACGAGGGCTTTATGCACGCGAATACTGTGCATTTATACAGTATCTTGAGGAAGATTGATCAGCGTCCAGGAACTGAGCCGTGGAACTCGGTCTGCTGCGGACGGGCGCTGTTGGATGATGTAATTGGTCCGTCCTGAACAATCTTTAAAGCCTTGCGGTGTGAGGCTTTGAACCGGAAATGCGGTTGTGGGAATTGCAGGAACCTGGCACATTAACGCGAGAATCCTGCATTTTTCGACGAGGTGCAGATGGGTCCGAAGACGCCTGTGCCGGAACAAGATTTCTTCCGGCATTCGCTGCAAGAACAGATCAACCTGAAGCATCCGCTGGTGCGCCTGACTGACCTTATCAACTGGGAGCGACTGGGCGCGTTGATGAGCGAGAGCTTCGTGTCGGGCAAAGGTCGACCGGCGAGCTCGCCGCGCCTGATTGCGGGGCTGCTGTATTTGCAGCACACATTCGATCTGTCCGACGAAGAGGTCGTCTGGCAATGGGTGGAGAACCCGTATTGGCAGGTGTTCACCGGTGAGACCTATTTGCAGACCGAACCGCCGATCGACCCGTCGAGCCTGACGCGTTGGCGCAAACGACTGGGCGAAGCCGGCGTTGAAGAGTTGCTGGCCAAAGGCAAGGCCCGCAAGCCGTACGAATTCGGCGTGAAGGTGTCGATCACGACGACCCACAAGGAAGGCCTGGTAGTTGGCATGCGCTCGATGCCGGGCAATCCTTACGACGGTCACACGCTGGCTGAAGCGTTGGAGCAAACGGCAATCCTGTGCGACGCCACGCCGGAAGTCGTCATCGTCGACCGTGGATACAAGGGTGTCGCGGTCGACGGCGTGAAGATCTATCACCCGGGCTTGCGGCGGGGTATCACACGCGGACTACGCGCGATGATCAGACGGCGAAGTGCAATCGAGCCAGCAATCGGTCACATGAAGACAGACGGGAAACTCGACAGGAACTGGCTCAAAGGCGCGCTCGGCGATGCAATGCACGCGGTGCTCTGCGTGCGCCGGTCACAACCTGCGGATGATCCTGAGGAAGCTGCGGCTTCTTTGCGTCTTTATTCTGGCTGTCTTGTTCAACCGCAGCGTTGCCGCCGGCGTGATGGCGTGACGCCAGCGACATGAGAAACGAATTGTTCAGGGCCGACTAATTGGTGCTCAGTGGTGCGACAACAAGTTTGTCGCGGTGGGGTAATGACGCAGAGCCGTCTGTGCATTTTTCGGGCGCGTAAACGCAGAAACCCCACCTTTTCGGGGTGGGGTTTCTGTTTGCTGCGGGGAGCCTGACGATTACCTACTTTCACACGGGTAATCCGCACTATCATCGGCGTGGAGTCGTTTCACGGTCCTGTTCGGGATGGGAAGGGGTGGTACCGACACGCTATGGTCATCAGGCATGACTT
>JBEKNG010000383.1:0-5856 GCA_049523075.1 Paraburkholderia sp. | reverse complement strand
GAAGTTCGCGCAGTGGCTCGACGCGTTGCTGCGCCATCACGACCGGCTCGCTGCGTTACGCATGCGGGTGCTGGTGCTGCAATTCGGCGGTGCGGCCGGCACGCTCGCGAGCCTGCGCGACGCGGCACCGGCGGTCACGAAAGCGCTAGGCGCAGAACTGAACCTGACTGTGCCTGCGGTGCCATGGCACACGCAGCGCGATCGCATGGCCGAAACCGCTTCTTGGTTCAGCATGCTAATCGGCACGCTCGGCAAGATTGCCCGCGATATCTCGCTGCAGATGCAAACCGAACTCGGCGAGCTGGCCGAACCCGCTGCGGCGGGCAAGGGCGGTTCGTCGACCATGCCGCACAAGCGCAATCCGGTCGGCTGCGCTGCCGTGCTGACCGCCGCGACCCGCGCGCCCGGCCTCGTTGCCACCGTGCTGTCGGGCATGGTGCAGGAACACGAGCGCGCACTCGGCGGCTGGCAGGCCGAATGGGACGCGCTGCCCGATCTCGCCCGGCTCGCGGGCGGCGCGCTCGCCAACATCGAACAGATCGTGAGTGGGCTCGACGTCAACGTCGAGCGTCTCGCAGCGAACCTCGAAGTCACGCACGGCCTGATCCTCGGCGAATCGGTCATGCTCGCGCTCGGTGACAGCATCGGCCGGCTCGACGCGCATCATCTGGTTGAACGTGCCTCGAAAACGGCGGTGCAGTCGGGGCAAACGCTTTTCGAGGTGCTCGCAGCAGATCCCGCAGTCACCCAACATCTTTCGGTCGAGCAATTACAGCGTCTGCTCGAACCGGCTCAATACGTCGGCCAGGCACACGCCTATGTAGACGCCGTGCTGGTCCTCCATGACGAGCGCGTTGACCGCGCCACCTCCCAGGAGTAAAGGAATGCCCTACGCCGCAGTCAATGGCATCGAGCTTCACTATCGGATCGACGGCGACCGCCACGGCCACGCGCCGTGGATCGTGCTGTCGAATTCGCTTGGTAGCGACATGTCGATGTGGACGCCCCAGGTCGCCGCACTGTCGCAGAAATTTCGCGTTTTGCGTTACGACACGCGTGGACACGGTCACTCTGAAGCACCGAAAGGGCCCTATACGATCGAACAGTTGACTGGCGACGTGCTGGGTCTGATGGATACACTGAAGATCGCCACGGCAAATTTCTGCGGCCTGTCGATGGGTGGCCTGACCGGCATCGCGCTCGCCGCGCGTCACGCGAACCGCTTCGAGCGCGTCGTCCTGAGCAACACGGCGGCGCGCATCGGCTCGCCGGAGGTGTGGGTGCCGCGTGCCGAACGGGCGCGTAAAGAGGGCCTGCTCGCGCTCTCGGAGGCGGTGTTGCCACGCTGGTTCACCGGCGAGTTTATTGCCCGCGAGCCGCTGATGTTCTCCGTGATCCGCGATGTCTTCGTCCACACGGACAAGGAAGGCTACGCCAGCAACTGCGAGGCCATTGATGCCAGCGACCTGCGTCCGGAAGCGCCCGGCATCAAGCTGCCGGCACTGGTGATTGGTGGCACGCATGATCTTGCGGCGACGCCGGCACAAGGCAGGGAACTGGCCGCGGCGATTTCGGGGGCGCGCTATGTCGAACTGGACGCCTCGCATATCTCCAACATCGAGCAGGCGGATACGTTTACGCAGACCGTGCTCGACTTTCTTACGGAGCAGCAATGAACGACGACGAACGTTATGAAGCAGGCATGAACGTGCGCCGTGCGGTACTCGGCGACGCGCACGTCGACCGGTCGTTGGCTAACCGCACTGAGATTACCGAGGAATTCCAGAACTTCATCACGCGCTATGCATGGGGCGAAATCTGGACGCGCGAGGGTTTGCCCCGTCACACGCGCAGCCTGATCACCATCGGCTTGATGGTCGCGCTCAATCGCAGCGAGGAACTCGCCTTGCATCTGCGCGCTGCGAAGAACAATGGCGTGACGCGTGACGAGATCAAGGAAGTGCTACTGCAGACCGCGATCTATTGCGGCGTGCCGGCTGCGAATTCGGCTTTCCATCTGGCCGACAAGCTATTCCGCGAAGAGGACGCCGCCACGAAGTCGTGAGTTTCGTTAGTATTAGCTCAGCGTTACACCAGAAAGAGAAAGGGCGCCACCAGTGTTGTCTGGCGGTACCTCCATAAAACAGAGACACTCCAATACAAAAAGCGCGGAACACATACCGCGTCGATTCCTATCAGCTTTGCATGGGATCGGAGTGAGGCCTAAAGCGCTAACTCCGATCGACAGGAGACAGCCATGACAAATACGGTGCCAGGCCCATCACGCACGCTCGACGTGCAACAGTTCATCGATGAACGGCGTTTCTCGCCGTATCAATGGTTCGTGTTGATCCTGTGCTTCCTGATCGTTGCGACGGACGGCTTCGACACGGCCGCGATCGGCTTCGTGGCGCCTTCGCTCGCGCAGGAATGGCATGCCACCAAGGCGGCGTTGTCGCCGGTGATGAGCGCCGCGCTGGTCGGCCTCGCGATTGGCGCACTCGCAGCAGGTCCGCTTGCAGACCGCATTGGACGCAAAAAAGTGCTGGTGGGCTCCGTGCTGGTGTTTGGCATATTTAGCATCGCGTGTGCGTTTGCGGGTTCGGTTGCTGAACTGACCGTGCTGCGCCTTTTGACGGGCATCGGTCTGGGCGCGGCAATGCCGAACGCCACCACGTTGACGTCCGAATATGCGCCCGCTCGCAAGCGCTCGTTTCTCGTCAATACGATGTTTTGCGGTTTTACCGTAGGGGCGTCGGCGGGTGGTCTCGTCGCGGCAGCGCTGATTCCGCAGTACGGCTGGCGCAGCGTATTCGTCGCAGGCGGCTTGATGCCCATCGTGCTGGGCTTCGTGTTGATCAGTTTGCCCGAATCGATCCGCTTCATGGTGTTGCGCGGCTGGTCGGTAACGAGGATCGCTGCGGTGCTGCGGCGCATCGCGCCGAACGAGTCATTCGATAACGTGCGTTTCGTGTTGCCGGAAGATCCTGCCGTACAACGGAAAACCGGGGGATCCGTGGTGCTTTCTTCGCGCTTCAGGACCGGCACCATCATGCTGTGGATTACTTACTTCTCCGGACTGCTGGTGTATTACATGCTGACCAGCTGGCTGCCGACGTTGATCCGCGACACGGGTTTTACCGTACGGCAAGCCGCGCTAGTAACGGCGCTTTTTCCATTCGGCGGTGGCGTAGGGTCGATCACGGTCGGCTGGCTGATGGACCGCTTTGAGCCGCATCGCGTGATCGCGATTACTTACGTGCTGACGGGGTTGTTTGTGTGGATGGTCGGCCAGCAGTCAGGCAGTCTTGTGTGGCTCGCGGCTATCACCTTTATTGCGGGCGTTTGCATGAATGGCGCGCAGTCGTCGTTGCCCACTTTGGCAGCGGCGTTCTATCCGACCAGCGGTCGGGCGACGGGCGTGGCCTGGATGCTGGGCGTCGGCCGTTTTGGCGGCATTCTCGGGGCGTTTTCAGGTGGCCTGCTGCTGCAGGCCAATATCGGTTTCAGCACGATCTTTGCGCTGCTGGCCGTGCCTTCGCTGATCGCGGCGGCGGCATTGCTGGTGAAGCGCTCCGCCGCGCATCGGGCGGCAAGTGCGGGCTTGCCGCGGGAAGCTGCCTAGGCGCCGCGAAGTCGAACTTACACCGACGTGCTCTCGCTCACGGTGCCGTCCTCATCAAGCGGGACCCGCGCCAACACGGATCGCAACACGGTCTCCTTGATGACCTCGCGCCAGTGCGCGAGGGCCGCCTTGTCCATCAATGATTCGCCAAGAAACGCACTGAGCGTGTACTGATTGGCGTTATAAAAATAGCCGAGCGAGGCGATCATGATGTACACATCGCGCGCCGCGATGCTGTCACGAAACACGCCTTTTGCCTTGCCCGCATCCAGCACCTTCTGCACCACGGAAATCGCGTAGCCGGAAATATCGCGCAACTTCGACGATTTCTTCGCGTGCTTGCCCTGATGCAGATTCTCGCTGGACAGCAGCGTGACGAACTCGGGATGATCGAGGTAGTACTGCCAGACAAACTCAACGACTTGCTGCAAGCCACGCACGGGGTCGTCGAAATCCAGGTCGAGCCGGCTTTCCGCTTCATTGAACTGCGAGTAAATCGTCTCCAGCACTTCGACGAACAATTGCTCCTTGCTGCCGAAGTAGTAGTAAATCATCCGGTCGTGCGAGCGGGCCGCTTTTGAGATGCTTTCGACCCGGCCGCTTGCGTAGCCTTGCTTGGCGAATACCTTGATGGCAGCCTTCAGAATCTTTGCGCGCGTGTCCTGGGCCTGCTTCGCGCGGATGCCGGTAGCGCCCGTCTTGCGGGCGGCGGTTGGACTCATGGACAGCCTCAACTCTCTTTCTGTTAGCTTCGGGTACATCCGCTCACAACACAGCCGGCCGACGATCTTTTGCTGCCGTGGACAATGGCGCGCCGCAACATGACGAACGGTTGGGAAATGCATTGCGCAGTCTATTTTGATCGAGTAGATTTCAATCAAGTTTGGTGTAGTGGATACTACACGAACGCTGAGTGACCGCAACATTTTTCAAAATGCAATCCGCTGCGTGTCACGCGAATGTGCCTTAAAAAAGAGGCTATTTCGTCAGCCGGATAGGACCGATTGTAATGTCGTCGTATGGGAACCCCACCATGACCGAACATACGAAGGTCGATTTCGGTGCAGACCGCGTCGATGGCGAAACCGCCTCGACGCCCGGTCCTACCGTGCTCGAAAAAGCGGCGCCGCGCAGCGAGCGGATGGCGAGCAACAAGATCGAGTGCAATGCGTGCCCCGTGTTGTGCCAGATATCCGAAGGCCGCACCGGCGCGTGCGACCGTTACGCGAACTCGGACGGGCGGCTGATCAGGGTTGACCCGGTGGTGTTCGTGTCGCGTTCGCTCGCTGCGGGTGACAGCACGGGCAAAGAGGCTGCGATCGAATTTGGTGCAACGGCCACGGCGGGTAATGAGGCAACGGTGCCCGCGCTAGCGGTATCGGCCGCTCCGGCGGCGCAGGACCAGGCACTCTTCGTCACCGGTGTTGGCGCCTCGTCTACTTATCCCGACTACAAGCCCGCGCCGTTCATTGTTTCTTCGAAGCTCGATGGCGTCGACATGGTGACGGTCGTCACTGAGGGCATCTTCAGCTATTGCAGTTTCAAGGTAAAAATCGACACCGACCGCTTTCTCGGGCCGGAGCAATCGAACGTGCGCTGCCAGGGTGAGATCGTTGGTCACGTGACGACAGCGGAATACGGCTCGCAGATGTTGAGCCTCGGTGGTGTCCACCATTTGACGGGCGGCAGCAAGAAGGAGGGTCGCGTGACCTGCGACATGATGCTGGCGCTCGGCAACAAGCAGGCGGTCGAATTGACTATCGACGGCGGGGCAAGTCTGGCGATCCGCGCGGGCGCGGCACCGATCGTGGACGGTGTCGAGGAGCAGCGCATGCGGGTGGGCTGCGGCTCGGCCACCATCGGCATCTTCGCTAAACAATGGTTCGGGCATGTCGACGAGGTGGTGGTGGTCGACGACCACATTACGGGTGTGCTCACCGAGCATCAGGCGGGACGATGCCTCGGTATGACGGGTTCAGGTCTGAAGATTCGCGGCCGTAAATCGACGCCAGGCCGCTATTTCCAGGTCGCCAACCCGGGCACCGGATGGGGCGGCACCGATATTGAGGACCCGTTGGCCATTATTGAAGGCTTCGATCCCGCCCTGGCGCGGCCAGGAATGAGTTTGCTGATGGTATCGACCACCGGCGAGCATGCACAGTGGTACGTACTGGACGCCAATCTGGTGCCGCGCATCACGGCGATGCCTACGACGGTGCGCCGTACCGTGG
>JBEKNG010000382.1:0-5858 GCA_049523075.1 Paraburkholderia sp. | reverse complement strand
TCGTCGGGAACGTATCATTGACGACGTCTCCATCGGTCACGTGCTCAACGCGAAAACCAGACGGGTCGTACCAGTAGTCCGAAACCGCTCCGCCGAGCGCGTGGCGCACAAGGCCCCACGACGCCTTGTACCCCTTTGACAACAGGTATTGACGGCCGATGCCGATGGCATCGAGATCGATCGTCTCGAAGCAGACGTGATGCGCGCCGTTCGTTGGGCCATTGAAGACAGCGATGTTGTGGTGGTCGACATATTCCGCGCCCCGCGGAAACCGCAAAAACCCGCCAACTGCCATTTAATAATCGCTGAAGGATTCGGAGGACTCATCACAACGTGTTTAAGCCCAATGATCTCCACCGGCACCGCCCGGATAGTCAAGGTCTTCGACCGGAGCGTCAAGCCGGTCAGACAGCACCCGCAGACTATTCTCCGAGTGCACCTCGAACGCTACCCCGACAAAAGCTGGTTCCGCTCCACGCTCGGCAACATAGAGATACGGTGCATCATTGCACCCCCGAAAGAAGATACGATCCGGGGTTTCATGCGCCACTATCAGTCCGAAATCCTTAAAGAACGTCCGAATGACCGCGAGGTCGCGATGCCGGTACGTTGCATAGCTGATCGATCTAATCATGGGTGTCTCCTACTTTGGTTTAACTGCATTCACTGAACAGACGGTCGCGCCCTGGTGACGTCGCGCGTAAACCGGTGTCATGCCAGGCCGATTCGTACTGTTCAGGCAGCCGCCGAAAAAGCTGCGGCGCGCCTGGCGGCTCGCCCATCCACCAACGACAACGCGCTTGAAGCTTGCGACCAGTATAGACAAAAGAAGGCACACGTGTGCTTTATCGTTTACCCTGAACCGGTGCACGATGTCTGTGAATCTGTGCCTCCAGTTAAGCGGTACCGAGACAGTCAGCAACTCATCCCGGCAACCGCCCTGATTGGCTTTGACCGGGCTTGGATTGTCAGCTGCTTTTACCGGATCGGCCTGTCGGATGTTCCTGCATCACAAGCAGGTGCGGGAAGCGCCATGTTTGCAGCCGTTCAACAGGTTTGGTTCGGGCTCGGACCCACAGTGCTCGGAGGCATATTCAGCTACGCTCTGTAGAGTGCGGTAGCTGCAGCCTTCAGACGATCAATTCCTGCCTCCTCATTTAATTCGTATTACTTACTTAAAATATAATACCTACAGCCATCTTCTGACGGGCACTGCTTAATCACAAAAACACACGTGTGCCTCGGTTTCTCCTATACTTGTGCCGAGCAATCTCCACCGTTACACGGACTAGCATGAGCAAAACACACGGCTCGCACCCGCGAAACTCGCCGCCGAGCCGTACGAGACAGCGGTCCCTATCGATCCTGCGAGCACCGTAGCCGTCGCTGGCAGGACGGTTGGGCTACGCACAATCCAAAGTAACGGGATTGACCGCGACTATCTGCTATACGCTCCATCCACGTCGTTGCCTGTTGGCCCACGCCCGCTTGTGTTGGAACTGCATGGAAGCGGCCTCTCGGCGCAGCAACAGATGCGGTGCAGCGGCTTTCATTCGCTCGCCGAGGAGCAGGGTTTCGTCGTTGCGGCTCCACGAGCCGCCATCCCGTTGCAGCTATTCAAGGACCATCCACCGGGCTTCGCCTGGAACGTACCGGGCGTACCGCTAGTGCATCAGGAACAGACGGTACGAGACATGCCGGACGACATCAGGTTTATCCGGGATCTCATAGTCGACATCCGCAGACGCATGTCCATTGATCCGGGACGCATTTATGTTGCCGGTTTCTCAGGGGGAGGCAGGTTGGCCTCTTACCTGGCCTTCCTTCTCCGCGACATCGTCGCCGCAATTGGAACAGTCAGTGGTCTCCGAATTCCGGCAATCGATGCACCTTACGCGCCCTGCCCGATCATTGCGTTCCATGGTCGACTGGATCGGCTAAACCCCTTTGACGGTGGTGCGGGTGACCGTTGGCGGGAGCCTGTGATCGATACCGCAGACTATCTCGCCTCGCTGCAGGGCTGCATACGTCCGAACTCGACGAAACGCCGCATCGTCGCGCGCGCAACCTCGGGACGCTCGCCATCGAACGCATAGAACATTTCGCCGCGGCGCTCGGCCGTCTGGCCGAAAAAGCACGGATACTCCGGCTGCTCGAGCGTCTCGCGGTAGCTGCGATATGCATCACGCCACCACGTGGGCAACTCGCCCGAATTCGACGCTTCGACGTTCAGGATGCGTGTGGTCCACGGGGTGGACGCCGCTTTCGACTGCTTGGATTCGGGTGAAATCGCCATAGGCTTGCTCCGGACGAAGTTCGGTTTGTCGGCAAGATCGTGCGCGTCCGCATGACGTGCGTCGGAAGATCGGCGCTCGGCGGCCCCTGGCTTTCGCACAGCCGGGCCGTGCGTTCATTGGGCCGGGCGGCGCCGCTTGCGCGCGAGCTGGATCATCCGGCGCACCCCGGCCGCATGCTGCTGCCACCAGTTGCCGGTTGCGAGGATCGGATCCGCGCTCGGGTCTCCGGTTTCGCGCGCGTCGTGGGTAAAATCTGCGGTGCCGAACCGCATGTCCCACCACGGAAACACCGTGCCGAAATTGCAGCTCTCGCGGCGCGCGATCTCCGGGCAGTGATGCGCGCGGTGGAAGTGCGGCGAGATCAGCAGCCTCTCACCCAGCCATCCATAGCCAGCGCGCGTATTCGCGTGCGCAAAGCTGCCCACGAAGCGAAAGCCGACAATCACGAACGGAAATTGCAACGCCGGCATGCCTATCCCGATCGCGACGACAAAAAGCCACACGTACGTGATGATGTCCTCGAGCAGGTGCGAGCGGTCGTCGGACCAGAACGTCATCTGCAGTTCCGCATGATGCAGGGCGTGCAGCCCGTACCACCAGCCGAGGCGATGCGAGATCCGGTGGCGCCAGTAATCGGCGCAGTCCAGTATGACGAAGCCGATCAGGAATCCGGCGAGTGGTGTCCCCGCGGCATCCCCGATGTGCGTGAGCAACGACGGCAGTGGCCACTGATGCGCGAGCAGCCAGCGCCCGACCAGCGCCTTCACGAGCCCATACTCGAAGTAAGCGGCGAGGGGGAACAGAACAATCCGGACGATGAACGTGTAGACGATGTCGGTCGCCATTGGCTGCCGAACCGGCCAGCGCAGCAGCGGCCAGCGCCGTTCGAGCGGGGTACAGAGCAGATAGCTGAGGATGACCTGCAGCACACCGCATCCGGCGAACAGCAGCCACGCCGAACCGGTAGATCGCTGCACGGCAGATCCAAACAGACCGGCGATGCACGCCACCAACGAACCGGTTCCGGAACAGGCAAACAACCCAGACGACACAAGCAAACTCCATCGCATTCGAACTACCGGCCCGGTGCCAATGCTTGTAAGCGGAACAAGATGCGACGCCGTCCGGCAACGCGAAGGCGTCGCAAAAAAGGCCCCGACACCGGCCAGGACAAGGACCTTGTGTTCAGACAATGTAGTTCCTGGCGCGTGACAAGTCGGTGGCGTGCCGATGGCAGGCGTGCCAGAAAACGGTATTCGTTAGTCCGCGGTATGAGATGGACGGCGTGCACGGAAAATTTTTCCCCGTCCCGCTCTTCTATTTTTACTTTGCAAGACTAATTTACTTATACGATTTGTCTCTATGGCGGTTCTTTTCTTCCATCCGTACTGCCAGCGGACATCCGCCCTCGCGCCGCAGATGCTCAATGGCAGCGCACGTGTCGGGCAAGCGTTCGTCCTGACCAAGCTTGAATTTCGCGTCCAGTCGTTCAATCGGCAGCTCGAAGGCCACGATGTTGGCCACGCGTCGCGCGATGCCCTCGTCGCCGAGTTCGTCGATGTTCCATGGCTGGTCGCGCCCCTGTTCGAGATGACCCACGGCGTCGCGTAGATGCGCGGTTGCGCCGTCTGCGTCGAGCGCACGCGGGTGGCCGTGGCAGTGGACGACGGAGAAGTTCCAGGTGGGCGCGCTGTCGCGCACGGGATAGCCGGGATACCAGGATGACGAGATATAGCCGTGCTCTCCGACAAAGATCGCGGCCGATTCGGCGCCCTCCAGAATCAGATGGGCGTGTTCGTTTGCCTTCGAAAGATGCGATACGAGCGTGCCATGCGCTCCTCGACTGCGATCCAGCATGAAGATCAGATGCGAGATGACCAGCGAATCCGGCGACTTCGTGACGAGCGTGCCGAAAACCGTGCGGTCGATAAAGTCATAAACTTCGCGAGAATCGGCGGGAGCAAAGACGGGCTTGGAATACATGGCAGAACCTTATTGAGCGGGTGACGCAAGCTGCTTATGCAGCCATGTGCTGGTGTCGTCGAGCGCCGTGTTGCTCACCGCTGCGATCGACACCGCCTCGAGGAAGCTGTGGACGGTGCCCGGATACACGATCTGCGTGACGTCCGTCTGCGCAGCGCGCAGTCGCTCGGCCATGCGCAGGTTTTCATCGCGCAGGACGTCGAGGTCGGAGATCGCAAAGAAGGTTGGCGGCAGATTGGCGAGGTCGGCAACGATCGGCGCGGCCAGTGGATCGCGAGCGTCGCGCGTGTCGCGCAGATAGTTGTTCCAGAAGTGTTTCATTTCATCTGACGACAGCAGATAACGCCCGTCGCCGAATGCCTCGTACGAGTCATACGAGGGCGACGGATCGAAAGCGCCGTAGTTAATCACGAGCGCGCGCAGCAGATCCGCTTTGCCGAGGTCCCGCAAACGAAGCGCGGTGGCCATGGCGAGATTCGCGCCTGCCGAATCACCGCCGATGGCCAGACGGCGAGGATCGACGCCTGGCAGCACACCGGGTTGCGCGAGCCACTGGACCACGTCGGTCACCTGATCGATCGCAACCGGAAACCGACGCTCGGGCGCGAGCGCATAGTCGACGCCGATCACGACGACCTGCGCGCGGGCCGCATATTCACGCATCAGGCGGTCGTGCGTGTCGAGGCTGAACATCGTCCAACCGCCGCCGTGCAGATAGACAAGGGCAGGCAGGTCACCGTCGAGAGCTGGGCACAGCACGCGCACACGGACGTTTGCGCCGGCCTCGCGCGTGGGCACATCGATATCGTCAACGTGCGCCATGACCGGGCCGCCTGCGGCCCACGGCGCGCGAACCTGCTCGGCCACGGCACGGCGCGCGGTGAGCGTTAGTGTGTCGAAGTTGGGATGTCGCGCGTAAGCCGCCGTGACGGCGTCGACGAACCGGCGGATATCGGGTTCCATCGGATCGCCCGAGAATGTGTGGGAGGTTGCGTTCATGGATTGGGCAGGGTTGGGGCTGATTCGGACGCAGCGCTGAAACGGCTATGGAGCTGCACTATAGGCAACCAGTTTTAGGCCCGCATGTTAAATTAGGTCGATTATCGTAGCGATCGGGCCATTCATGCGTAGCGTCGAATCAAGTGACTATCAGGACGTGCCGCGCCCTGTCGCTGCGATGGCGGTCGAATACCGCAGCGGCAGTCGCGACAGCCGTCACAAGCACCGCAGGGCTCAGCTGCTTTATTCGACAACGGGTGTGCTGACCGTGGTGACCAACGAGGGGACGTGGACCGTGCCGCCGCAACGCGCAGTCTGGTTGCCAGGCGGCGTCCAGCATGAAGTCATTTTTCGCGGCGACGTGTCGTTCCGCACGTTGTATGTCGAGCCACTGGCTGTGAGTCAACCGTTGCCATCACGCTGCAAAGTGATCGAGGTATCGGAGTTGCTGCGCAGCCTGATTCTCGAAGCCATGCTGGTGCCGACCGAATACGAACTGGGTGGACGGGACGAGCGTCTGATGCTGCTTATCCTCGACGAGATCGTGCGCTTGCCGACCGCGCCTCTGCACATGCGGAT
>JBEKNG010000381.1:0-5862 GCA_049523075.1 Paraburkholderia sp. | reverse complement strand
CGTCTGACGCACCACGCCCCGGAAATGCCGGTGGGCATGGCGGCGCTGCAAAAGCTCGCGGCGGAAGCTGCGCACGTGATGCTGTACGTGCTGATGTTCGTAATTCCCGTCTCGGGCTATCTGTACAGTTCGGCAGCCGGGATTCAGGTGGTTTATCTCGGCATCGTGCCGTTGCCGACGCTGATCGGACCGGACGCGGCACTGAAGGCCATGCTGAGAATCATCCACATCTGGTTGAACTACACCTTGCTCGCACTGGTGATCGTTCACGTGCTGGCGGCGCTGAAGCATCACTTCATCGATCGCGACGGTTTGCTGGCGCGCATGATCCCCTTTCTCAAGTAGCCTCACGCTCAAGCTGAGATGAAAACTCCTTTCAATTCAAGGTCAGCGGCACGCTGACCATCAAGGGCAAATCCGAAATCGTCACGGTGCCGGTCACGCTCACCCAGCAAGGTACGACTCAAAGCTTCGATATCGGCACGGGTGAATGGATGGACACCTCGGTCGTCGCCGACGAGGTCGTGATCAAGTTTCATATCGTGGCGGCCAAGAAATAAGTTGCACAACCACCTGGAGAATCACTTTGAAGAAGCAATTTTTGGCTGTAGCAGTCGCCGCAATGGCAGCAGGCGTATCGTTTGGCGCAATGGCGGCTGAAACGACCTATACGCTCGACCCGACCCACACCTACCCCAGCTTTGAAGCTGATCACTTCGGCGGCATCTCGATCTGGCGTGGCAAGTTCAACAAGAGCAGCGGCACGGTGACGATCGATCGCGAAGCCAAGACCGGCACGCTGGAAGCGACTATCGACATGACGTCGGTGGATATCGGCAACGATACGCTGGACACGGAGTTGAAGAGCCCGAAATTCTTCGACGCCACTCAGTTCCCGACCGCTGTCTATAAGGGTACGTCGATGAAGTTCAAGGGCGACGTGCCGGTCGAAGTGATTGGCGAGTTGACGATGCACGGTGTGACGAAGCCGCTGAACCTGAAGATCGAATCGTTCAAGTGCTTCCAGAATCCGATGCTCAAGCGCGAGGTGTGTGGCACGGAATCGACGGCGACGTTCGACCGCTCGGACTTCGGCGTCGACTTCGGCAAGACGTATGGCTTCAAGATGGCAACCGTCCTGCACATTCAGGCGGAAGGTGTGAAGCAGTAAGAGAGGATTATCCCGCTGCTACACGATGGCGGGTTTGCTTGATTGACGCCCCGGTCTTAGATAGCCGGGGCGTTTTCACGTGGGCGCTTATCGGTGCGCTGTGTGGATGTGCCCGACGTCACTGCTGCACTACGCGGCAAGCCGCACATCCTATGGTTAAGTCTTGCCGCCAGACGGCTTGCCATCATGCGGACCCATCGGACGCGCCGGCCAATCGACCCAGCGGTCCGGGCGAGTGGCTTCGTGGGCCTCGTTCATCGGATAGCGAATCCGGTTCTCCTGCTTGTCGGTTTCTCCGACGACCAGCAGCCGCACGTCGTGTTCCGTATTGTTGATGAAGGTATGGCAAATCCCGGTACCCGCCGGAAACGCGACTGAGTCACCCGGCTTCAACGGATGCAGATGGCCGTCGATCCAGACATCCGGCGTGCCTTCGATCACAAACACGAATTCTTCCTCGGCACTCTCCGCATGCGGGTAAGAGGTCCGGCGGCCTGGCGGCAGGCGGTTATGGTGAATGCCGATGCGCTGAAGGCCCAGTTTTCTGGCAAGCGGCGCGCCGATGCCGAGCAGTTCGGTAGTGCCCTTGTAGTGGGCGTCATCCGGATTCTCCAGCTCGGTCCAGTGTCGGATGAACTCGGGTCGTTCCATCAAAGTCTCCTTGTATTGGCTTTCCTTGCGGGTCCGCCGTGCACGGCACGGCACAGGCTAAAGCGAGCGCGCCGCGCTAGCGGGTGAACTCGCGCACACGATCAAGCAGCGTGCCGATTTCCGCCTCGGTGGTCAGATAGCTAACGGATGCGCGAGCAATCGTGGCCAGACCTCGCGCATCCATATCGAGCGGCGTGTAGGCAACACCGTTGCTGCCGATGGTCACGCCCTGTGCGGCCAGCGCACGTTGCACCGCGCTCGCCTCGTGGCCCGCTACGTTGAACGACACCAGCCCCGAGCGTTCGCGGCCCTGATCGAGTACGGTCACGCCGTCGATCTGCGCAAGTTCGGCGCGCAGCGTCTGCGCAATGCTGTCGATGCGCGCACGAATGTTGTCGAGTCCGATGTCCAGCGCCTCCTGCAACGCATTGGCCAGTCCGCAGCGCAGCGCCGGCGCCAGTTCCGACGGTTCGAGGCGCGCTGCGTCGTTTCGCAAGACGGGTTCGCCATTTGCATTGAGCGGTGCCGAATGGGTGTCGACGAACGCTGGCGTGAGCCGCGGCAGAAAATCCTGCCGCACGTACAACAGCCCCGTGCCACGTGGACCGCGCAATGCCTTGCGGCCGACGCTGGTCAGCACATCGCAGCCGACTTGCGTGACGTCGATTGGCAACTGTCCGACGCTTTGCGCGGCATCGATGAAGTACGCAATGCCGTGACGGCGCGCAATTTGTCCAACGGCCGCGGCCGGGTTGATGAGGCCGCCGTTGGCCGGCATCCATGTCAACGCGATCAGGCGCACCCGCTCGTCGAGCATCGCCTCCAGCGCTTGCGGATCGACAGCGCCACTGGCGTCGGAAGGAATCGTTTCGATCGATGCGCCTGCCCGTTGTGCTGTCAAGCGCATGGTCGCGAGATTGCCGCCCCATTCGTGGCGCGCAACGAGAATGCGCTCGCCCGGGTGCCATGCACCCAGCGCGGCGAATGCGGCACCCCAGGCCGGCGAGTTGCCCGTGGTTATCGCGATCTCCGACGGCTGCGCGTTGAGCAGTCGAGCGGCGAGCGTGCGAGCATGTTCCGTTCGCTCACGCGCTGCCACGCCCGCTTCCATGGGGCCCGTGGTTGCTTCGAGCCATAGATGGGCGCGCATCGCTTCCAGCGTGGCCTCTGACGGCAGTGACGAACCGGCGTGGTTAAAGTGCGTGGTGTGCTGCGCACCCGGCGTCTGCGCGCGCAGCGCTTTCACGGCTGCATCGGTAAGAGGGGCTGGCATGACTTGGGGGCTCCAGTGGTGCGGGTGGTGTTCAGCGGTCGAGCCGGTCGCCGTTGGCAGCGGCGGGAGTACGTCATGCTACCCGTTGTTGCCGGATAGCGCGTGTTTTGAGGTGGCGGGTAATCTGATTATCATGTGTGTCTCCGCCCGACATTCCCGTCAGGCGCACCATCACGGCGGCCTTCCAGGCGCTGCCGGTAGCGATGTTACCTATGAACTCTACCCCCGATGCTGTTCCGCGCCCCGCCATGCGTCCTCTGACGCCGGTCGAAGCACGCGTGCTCGGTGTGCTGGTCGAAAAGCAGCACACGGTGCCGGACACCTATCCGCTTTCGCTCAACTCGCTGACCTCCGGTTGCAACCAGAAGACGGCGCGCGCGCCGGTGATGAACGTCACCGACGCCGAAGTGCTCACCGCTATCGATGGCTTGAAGCGTCTCAGTCTGGTGCTGGAAGGCAGCAGCAGCCGTGTGCCGCGTTTCGAGCACAACCTGAATCGCGTGTTGGGCGTTCCCAGTCAGTCAGCCGCGTTGCTCACGGTGTTGATCCTGCGCGGCCCGCAGACCGCTGCGGAATTGCGCCTGAACACTTCGCGCCTGCATGACTTCGCCGACATCTCATCGGTCGAGGTGTTTCTGGATGAACTGGCTGCGCACGAACCGCCGCGCGTGGTGAAGCTGCCGCGCACGCCGGGCGAGCGCGAAAATCGCTGGACGCATCTGCTATGCGGCGAAGTCAGCGTGAGCGAAGAGTCTTCGCGCGGCGTTGCGGAGGATTCCTCTACGCCCTCTGCGGAGGTCGAGGCGCTCACCGCGGAAGTGAAGCGTCAGGGCGAGGAACTGGTGCGCCTTCAGACGCTGGTCGAACACATGGCCGCTGAGCTGGGCATCAGCCTCGACAAGTTTGCGCGCGAGCCGTAAGGCGTATTGATTGGCAGTTCAGTCGCCTGGAAAGTCCGCGAATGGATTGCCCGTGTCTTTCGTTTCGGTGCTCAGGTTGTATTCGGCGCGTACGGCCTTGAGCACCGCGGCGATGTCGCGCTCGAAACCGGCGGCATTGCCGAAGTGCTTCATGTCCCAGTTGCAGCCGGTTGCATCGGAATCCTGAATCTGCGGCCGGGGCACGCGAATCTTCACGCCGTCTTCGACGATTTCATGAAGTCGATGGAGCCGCCGGTGGACCTCCTGCTGTAACTGCGATGCGTTGAGCGTTTTGCGAATCATCGGAATCTCCTTCGTATTGCCCTTGTGAGTTTAACGTGTGTCACGCCGCGGTTCGCCGCGCAAATCGGGATTTATAAATCCGGCTAGCCATTTCGTCTAAAACTCCGCTCGAACAGACAGCGGAGTGTCGACACGATCGATTGCAGCGCCGTTTGATCTTCAGCGCGGGCTAGTGAACCTGCGGCACCAGTTCAAGCCGATGCGCCTCTGGCCCCGGCAAGAACGGCGTTGCATCGCCGTGCACCCACGCTTCATGTCCCGCCAGGAAGTACGGCGACAATGGGTGACCGGACTGGCCGCCCGGCATTTCGAAGAAGCCGTCCTGTTCGCGCCCCGGTGACACGACTATCCGTTCGGACGCGCCGAATGAAGGCGCTTGCACGCGTGGCATGTTGAAGTCGCCTGGCAAGGGATCGCCCGGCGCACCGAGCCAGGCGCGCACCCATGGCAGCCACGCCGGCACAATTCGCGCGAACGGATGTTCGATTGTTGCGCGATTGCGATCGCCCCAGTGCGCATCGTCCAGTTTCACGCCAGGCGGCAACTGCGTGATTGCATGGTCGATCCGGTCGAGCATGAACGCGCGCCAGTCGACGATGCCATCCGGCACCCACGCGCGATGGGCTGCAAGCACTTCCATCACCGCCTCATAGCGCGAACTCGCGCTGCGAAAGCCGAGCAGTGGCTTGTCTGAACCGGTGCCGAAGCTCCCTGCGAGGTCCATGTCGAGCCTGCCGAACCAGGCGTCGTACAGCGAGAAGTAGAACGCGCGCACGAGGCGGTAGCCGACCGCGTCCGCATCGGCGTGGCCGTTCCACGCGAGGACGAGGCGCTGGAATTCGGCGCGTTGCGGGTGATCGCGCAAGGCGTCCGCGTCGAGCGCTGACAGGGCAACACGACGCCAGGTTTCGATCCACAGTGCGCGGTCGTCAGTCTGAATGGCGAGCATGTCATGCTCATTGGCGCGCGGCAGCACAAGCAGATCGTCGCGAATCTGGGAGGCACGCGCGCCGACGTCAGCACCCGCATCACCGAGCAGCGCCGCTTCGGAAGCCGGTAAGGTAGCGTTGTTCGCGGTCCACAAGCGTCCGAGCGGCGGGTCGATTCGCGCTGGATACGCATCCGGCGTGAGGTAGCCTTGCCAGCCTTGATAGGTTGCCGAGTCAAAGGGCAGGTCGTCGGACGGGTTACCTGACGTAGCTGCGGCGGTGTTCCTGCGCGGCAGTGGTCCGGCCAGCGTCCAACCGATCTTGCCGTGCGAATCGGCCACCATGAAGTTCTGCGTCGGAATTCCGCTGGTTTGCGCTACATGTAACGCGTCTTCGACGCTCGTGCTGTCTTCGAGCCGCTGCAAGTTGACGTTGACCGCCTGCGGATCGTGCGCGACCCAACGCAGCGCATAGGCGTGCGGACCGATCACAATCTCCGGGCCCCATTGCGTGTCCGCGACGGCCAGATCGACCGGCGCGCCGCTCTTGACGTCAATGCGTTCGTGATGGACGGTGGCACGTTGCCAACTGCCTCCTGGAACCCGGTATTGCAGC
>JBEKNG010000380.1:0-5876 GCA_049523075.1 Paraburkholderia sp. | reverse complement strand
CACGACCGCGCACTTCGTATCAGGCGGATTCTTTCGCGGCGGCTGATGGATTCCCTTCGCGCCACCTCGTGCCGGAAGGCCCGTTCAGCTGCGCGGGCATAGCTGGCCATCACCTCATGTCGGTTGCGTAGCACGGCCTGCAGCGTTGCGTCGTCGAGCGTCGTCTTGCCTTTGACCAGATGCGGCGTCGGCGCCACCTTTCTTATTCTGGCGAGCCCTAGAGCCGAAAGTATGCGGATGTACATCCAGCCGAGGTCAAACTCATACCACTTGTTGGACAGCCTGGCGGAGGTAGCGTACGCGTGGTGGTTGTTATGAAGCTCTTCCCCGCCGATCAGAATCCCGAAGGGAATGACATTTGTACTCGCATCTGCCGTGCCGAAGTTGCGGTACCCGTAGAAGTGACCGATGCCGTTGACCACGCCACCTGCCCAGAACGGAATCCACATCATCTGGACGGCCCAGACCGAAACGCCGACGATACCGAATAACGCCACATCCATCACGAGCAACAGACTGACGCCCAGGTTCGGGTACTTCGCGTAGAGGTTCCGTTCAATCCAGTCGTTTGGCGTACCGTGTGCGAATTTGCGTAGGGTTTCTTCGTTCTTTGCTTCGACGCCATAAAGCTCGGCACCGCCGAGCAGAACCTTCCAGATACCATGAGCCTGCGGGCTATGCGGATCTTCATCGGTCTCACACTTCGCGTGATGCTTGCGATGGACTGCGGCCCAATGGCCGGTCACCATACCGGTCGTCAACCACAACCAGAAGCGGAAGCCATGGCTCACGACTGGATGCAGCTCTAGCGCGCGATGTGCCTGACAGCGGTGCAGGTATACCGTAACGCTGATAATCGTGACGTGCGTCAACACCAGCGTGGCCAGCACAATCTGCCACCACGCAAGGTAAAGCAAGCCGTTTGAGAAAAATGCCAGTGAAGGACGAAACACATTGATCCTCTTTCTACGGAGTACGTAGAACGTCTCCGGGTGACCCAAGGCAGCTACACCTACTGCACATATGGATAGTAGGCGACTGCAATTCTCCGTGCCACTATCGCTGCGGGGCGAGCCGACTGCCAGAAATCCAGAGACGCGAAAACGAGCGCGGTAAGAAGGAACAGGGTAAGCGGGTTCATGTCTGCCATCCGGTCATGAAGACTGTGGTCATCGCGCCCGGAAAGCCGGACGTGAATACTCGTGCGTCGTGAGGGTCTCGTCATGCCATTGACAGGAGATCGTCTACACGATGCACGCATGAGCCGGATATGTCGGTACGGTCCCGTACCGGATTGGTAAGCGTCTGGCGCGGGGCTACGGATGAATACTTTTCTAGATCGCCTGCAGATCGGGCAGCAGCCGGTCGAACTCCCGTTTCACTACGGCATAGCACTCACAAACGCGCTTTTCGAGGCCGGGCCGATCCAGTACCTCGATGTTCCCATAGCTGTAGCGGATCAACCCCGCGTCCTGCAGTTTCATCGCCGCATCCGTGACACCGGGGCGTCGGAGACCCAGCATGTTCGCGATGAGCTGTTGCGTCATCTTCAGTTCGTTTGACGGGAGACGGTCGAGGCTGAGCAGCAGCCAGCGGCACAATTGCTGGTCGATTGAATGATGCCGGTTGCAGGCGGCGGTCTGCACCATCTGGGCGATCAGTGCCTGGGTATAGCGCAGCAGTAGCCGCTGCACCGGACCGCCCCGATGGAATTCGTCCCTCAGTATTCGCGCGCCGATTCGATATCCCCGGCCGGCGTTTTGCACGACCGCACGGCTTGAGGTAGTCTCGCCGCCCATAAAAACCGCAATACCGATGAGTCCCTCGTTGCCGACGATCGCGATCTCCGCGGAAGCACCGTCTTCCATCACATACAGCAGCGATACGACGGCCGTCGACGGAAAATACACATGATGGACGGGGTCGCCTGATTCGTACACAACCTGTCCCAGCGGCATGTCAACGTCCACAAGATGCGGGGCCATACGCTCCCACTCTGTTTCGGGGAGCATCGCCAGCAGGTGATTGTCTTTGGGTTGATGTAGGTTCGGCATCAGCTGTTTCTCAACATCCTGTCATAAACCGGTATCGTTCTTGCCGGGTTGTAATGCAGAAATCTGCCGCCGCATTTGATACGACCGCGAATGCAGAAGCCATGCTGTGGGCCTCGCTGTGCGCGCACGGCCCAACTTTTCGCGCATGGCTGCCACGCGTAAGCAGCCAGAAGATCTTTGTGATCAGGCCACCAGAACAGAATCTCATACACAATATGGCCATGTCTGTACGGTAGCGGCGACGATCTTCGATATACGTGGCCATGCCCGACCACATAACGATTTTCAACAGGCTGCAGTCGCGTTCGAGCGGAGAAACCGGTCCCTATTTCTCTTCACACTCAAATCCAGAGTACTAACCGGCGCATACCGGCGCATACGCGGTTGACGACGTATGCGGGCAGGCTTGCCGGGCAACGATCATGTAGCAAATAGCTAGGCCATCCGTTGCAACGCCGGCAGTTTGCGCCGGCTCACTGCTTGTCCGGTCACTCTGGGAAACGTGGTAGGCGAGGACCGTCTCCCGGTTGATAACGCGCCATGTTTAATTGCATCGCGAGAAAAGCGTAATAGCCCGAGATGGCGGTTATGTCGACGGTGCCCTGCTTGCCGAAACGTTGCTGCGCTCGATCGAATGTCGCGTCCGAGACGCGTTTGTTTTTTAGAACTTCGGTCGTGAAATCGTAGACGATCTCCTCATCGGCGCTCATGGCAGTCGGCCGACGGCCATCGGCGATGGCATCCGCGATGCTCTTCGGGACCCCAGCCTTTAGTGCAATCGGGTAATGCAGGGACCACTCGTAGTCCTGCGACCACTCGCGCGCCGTGACAAGGATCACGAGTTCGCTCAGCGTGTTGCCGATCGACGAATGGTAGCGAAGGTAATCACCCATCGAGCGAGCCTGGTTCATGACCTCGGGGCTATACATCATCGGCTCAAACGGGCCAAACACAGGCACTTTGCGGGCCGCCATAAACTCCTCACTCGCTTTCTTCTGCGCGGCGGTGTATTGGTCGGGCGGGATTGTTGGAAGTCGCTCTTGCGCGAAGGCCTGGGTGGTGATGAGCATGGCGCCTAGCAAGGTGAACACAGTCAAACGAGAAATCACGGGGTCTCGCTAAGAATCAGAACGGGTGTCTGATATTCGCGTGGAGGCTAGCGATTAGGTGTTGGTACAGCAAGCCACTCTAAACAAAACACTTGTGTTTTTTAAGCCTGTGTCGAGTCATTCCGGCAGGGCATTGAAAACGGTCTGTTGCCGATGGACAAGGTGACGCTGCCCACCGAATACCAACCGGCACTACCTGAACTAAATATATCGTGAATTACCTCGTCATATGCATTGACTATGAAATGACATATCCGATAAAATTAAGTTATCGAAGAGGATTCGAAGAGGCGCTGGCGGCCTTGCACTCGCCGAAGTCCATGGACACCCAAGATATACAGATGGAAAACCAACAGCCGTTATGGTCGGCACAACAGACCCAGGACGCCAGCGAGCGACGCTATCAGTTGCTGTACGAAGCCACACCGGCCATGCTTCATTCGATAGATGCACAAGGGCGGCTGGTACACGTGAGCGATGTCTGGCTGAAGACGCTCGGCTACGCGCGCGACGAAGTGGTCGGCCGTTTGGTGGTGGACTTCTTGACGCCAGCATCGCGTGCCTATGCCACGGAGACTGTCATCCCTCAGCTCTTCCGAACTGGGCAATGCCAAGGTATCGAATACCAGGCGGTGCGCAAGGACGGGACTCTCATCGACATCGTGGTCTCGTCCGTGATTCAACACGACAGCAGTGATTTGCATTTGCACTCACTGACGGTAATGGAGGACGTGACCGAGCGCAAGCGCGTACAACGCGAACTGTCCGCACAGCATGAGCGACTGCGTGTGACCCTCCATTCCATTGGTGACGGCGTCATTACCACGGATGCCCAAGGCCGGGTTGAGTATCTCAATCCGATCGCTGAACGGCTCACTGGATGGACCAATGCGGCAGCCCGGGGTCGGCCGTCTGAAACGATATTTCGTATCGTCAGGGACGTGACGCGATTACCGGTCAGGAGTCCAGTGAGGGTTTCCCTCTCGGAGGATCGCTCCGTCGGCTTGGCCGATCACACGATACTGATCAGCCGCGATTGCCAGGAGTATTACATTGAAGGTTCTGCGGGGCAGATCCGGAATGCCGCCGGCGAGACCCTCGGCGTGGTACTGGTTGTGCGCGACGTCTCCGGACAACGTCGCCTCAATGATGAAATGAAGTACCGGGCAACGCATGATGCGCTCACGGGGCTTCTCAATCGCGACGAGTTCGAGCGGCGCTTGCAACTGGCGCTGGCCGCCGCTCACGGAGGAGAGGCGGAATACGCCTTGATGTACGTGGATCTTGACCGGTTCAATCTGGTCAATGATGCGGCGGGGCATGCTGCCGGAGATCAGGTGCTCAAGCAGGTTGCCGGCATGGTCAGCCGCCTCGTGCGCAAGGGTGACGCGTGCGCGCGCCTGGGCGGCGATGAGTTCGGCCTGATCCTCGAACATTGCTCGATTGAGGCAGCACAGGGCATCGCGCAGGTGATCTGTCAGGGGATCGATGCAGTACGCTTCCAACACGGCAACCAGCGTTTCCATATCGGTGCAAGTATAGGTCTCGTCCCGGTGGACGCGCGCTGGCCCACTACGGCGAGTATCCTGCAAGCGGCCGACAGCGCATGCTATGCCGCCAAAGCAGCCGGGCGCAATCGCGTGCATACCTACTTCGCGGCCGACGAGATGATCGAGGCCCACCGCAAGGACATGCAATGGGTTCGCCGGCTCGAACAGGCATTGGACAAGGGGCAGTTCGCCCTGCACTGGCAGCAGATCACGGCATTGGGCGATGACACCGGTGGACTGCACGGCGAGATATTGCTACGACTCGTCGACAATGATGGAGCGATGATTCCGCCGGGCGCGTTCCTGCCCTCCGCGGAGCGCTTTCATATGGCTTCGCGTATCGATCGCTGGGTCGTGCGCGAGTTATTCGAGTGGATGGCCGAGCACAGGGCGGCGCTTCTCCATGTCGACACCATAGCGATCAACCTGTCAGGCCAGTCGATCGGCGACCGTGACTTCCATCGCTATGTGACGGAGTTGATCGAAACCATCGCATTTGATCGTCAAAAGCTGTGCTTTGAGATCACTGAAACCGCAGCCATCACCAACCTGAACGATGCGATCGGCTTTTTTGAGTCCATGCGCAAATTCGGCGTACGCTTCGCGCTCGATGATTTCGGTAGCGGCGTATCGTCGTTTGGCTACCTCAAGAGCCTGCCCGTCGATTACCTGAAAATCGACGGACAGTTCATTCGGGATCTGGCGAACGACCGGGTTGATCAGGCTACCGTACGGTGCATCCGTGACGTAGCGAAGATAACCGGTAAGAAAACCATTGCCGAATTTGTCGAAACCGAGGCCGTCGAAACGCTGCTGCGCGAAATGGACATCGACTATGCGCAGGGCTTTCTGCGGCACCGCCCGGCACCCCTTGCCAGGATCTTCGACGCGCTGCCGGGTTCTTGACGTTCACGTGCCAGCGCGGGAGTAGGGCGCCTGAGCGGCCAATATGCGGGGGAGCGGCCCAACCTGCGTCGCATTCGAACCTGCATACCACTTGGCGCACAGCAGTGTTGCACGATGGGTGCTTCAGCGGTCCCGGGAAGCCCCTTATATTCATCAGCGTCTACTGCCGCAGCTCGGTGCGCCCCGTAGCCACGCACTGCGATGCCCGCGAAATTCAAGCCCATTGCTCGCGCAAGACCTGGCGTCCGCGGGTTGGC
>JBEKNG010000379.1:0-5877 GCA_049523075.1 Paraburkholderia sp. | reverse complement strand
CCCGGTGAGTCTCATCAATACGGTCAGAAGGCGTTTGAGTCATGAAAGAAGGTGGACGGTCGTCAACAGGGCTAACCGTACTAATTTTCGCAGAACGAAAAACATTTCGCAAGAAAACCCTGGCAGCGATGCGTCAGAACCGATGCCGGATGCCCAGGCTGACGATGGTCTGGTTGGCGCCGCTCGAAGGCGTTGCGGTGAACAGCGTGGCTCTGAGGTCTCGCCATGCACATGCTCGTAGTTGAGCAAGGCATAGAGGTCGGTTTGCTTCGAGAGGAAATAGTTGGCGAACGAACTGGTGCAGATCGATGGCAGCGATCACCGCTGGTTCGAGGACTGTGCGCCGGCCTGCCCGCTGCTGGTGTATGTCGACGATGCGACCAGCCGGCCGATGGCGCTGCATTTCACGGCAAGCGAATCGACGTTCAGTTACTTCGAGGCGACGCGCAAGTATATCGAGCAGCGTGGCGGGGAAATCGCGCACGATGCCCGACACTGGCCGCCCACGCGCGGGCACACAACCGGGAGTGGTTGCGTCCGCGCAGAGGAAGGACTGGCCGCGCCGTCGGCGCAATGATGCTCAGATGCCGAGGCGGGCGTTCTGCGGAAACAGCGCCTTGCGTGCATCGTCGTCCATCTCGGCCTTGAACGCGTGGCGCGTTGAGAGCGCTTCAGCGCTCTGTGCTGCCGGGCGGGCATTGATCTCGTCGAGAAGACGCTTGACGTTCGGCAGCTTTTCCCATGCTTCGGCGCCCAGGATGAAAGGCACGGCGCGCGCCCATCCCCATACCGCCATGTCCACCAGGGTGTATTCGTCGCCGAGCATATACCTGTGTCGGGCCAACTGCGCATCAATGATGCTCCAGTGGCGCCACGCTTCGAAATCGTAGCGGTTGACGGCGTACTCCTTGGGCTCCGGCGCGACGTGCTTGAAATGCACGGCCTGGCCCGAGAACGGTCCAACGCCCGTGGCCACGAACATCAACCACGAGTACATCTGCGCGCGCTCCGCCGGCGTTGTCGGCATGAACCGCCCCGTTTTTTCCGCTAAATACAGCAGGATGGCGTTGCTATCGAAGATCGTCGCATCGCCGTCGACAAGTGCCGGCGCCTTTGCATTCGGGTTGATCGCAGTGAAAGCCGGGGCGTGCTGCTCACCCTTGCGGGTATCGATAGGCACGAGTTCATAGGGCAATCCGGTCTCTTCGAGAAACAAAGCGACCTTGGCCGGGTTCGGGGCAGGACAGTAGTAAAACTTGATCATGAGGCGACCTTTGCATGAGTGAGGCCGGTGATTATATGGGCTCCCGCTTCGCTTTGCTGGGCCGCCTCCGGCATTCACGGATGAGGATAGATAGAGGGGAGCTTGCCGGCGACTTAACGACCATCGGCCGGCACGCAGACGCAAAAATCGAAACGATGGGCATGCTGCGCGCGATGGTCCGATTCAATGTCACACCGGGTAAGCGGCTCAACAACCCGCCATCCGGCGACAGCGCCTTTGAGGTGCATCTGCGGTTCGACAGCGAAACGGAGTGAGTGGCCTATGCCGATATGCGCCCCTGGCCGAACCGCCCAGTGCAGCAAACCGTCCCCCTTGGCTCAGAGAACTTCCAACTTCATATAGTCGAAGTAGCTCTCCACCAGTTCGTGAAGGAATGCTCTGGCACGCGACGACGCCCGTCCGCCGCAATAAAACGGACCGGGGCCGATCTCGGCGACGAAAGCAGGTTCCGCGCCTGGCATGTCGATGGGGGCCTTGATCGGAGCAGGTCAGGCGCCTTCTTCCGAGCGCCAATCCCAATCACCCTGCAGTCCGCGACCGGGGGCGGCCTCAATCGGGGTTTGTACGACGCCTGCCCGCCTGCTTCTGTGGCGCGCGCCCATGCGTACGGTCGAGGGCAGGCATCCTGCAAACACAACGGACGCTTGAACTGGCTGTTCGCAGGTTTGCTGCGTGGCCGGTCAATGTGCGGCCGCGTTCATGAGTCTGATCCGTTCGGCGCAACTCAACGGACACGATCGGTTTGGGTATCCCTGTCCTCCGGGCGCCACTGGAAGCATGGACTGGCACGGTCACCCCGTTTTTCTCTGTGCGAAAATAAATGCGCTAGGTGAAATCACCTATTGGCGGTCAACGTGGGTCACGCCTAAAGTTTCGCCTAGCGCAACAAAAAGCGCTGAGCGAAAAATCGCTCCGCTTAAGACATCGCTATCTACCGTATCTTCAAAGGTCGCCATGCAAATTGGAAAATCCAGTCAGCTACGCACGTCGATTTCGACCGCAACGCCTGACAGCATCACTGTCCGTAACCGGGATCTCTGCAAGGAGTTAATAGGCCACGTGAGCCTGACCGAGTTCTTTTGCCTGCTTCTGACCGGCCAGCCGCCCACGGACGCCCAACGCCTGCTTCTGGACGCATCTCTCGTAGCGATCTCGGAACACGGACTGGTCCCCTCCATACAAGCCGCGCGCATGACGTACGCGGCAGCACCCGAGGCCTTGCAGGGCGCGGTGGCCGCCGGCCTGCTGGGATGCGGATCGGTCGTCCTCGGGAGTTCCGAAGAAGCGGGCAAGCTGTTTGCCGCATTGCTCGCGAAAACGCCGCAGGAAGGCACGCTGGAACAGGTGGTCGAGCGCGAAATATCAGCGCTGCGGGCGCGGCGCGCACCGCTGCCCGGGTTCGGACATCCGCTACACCAGCAGGAAGATCCGCGCGCCACGCGTTTGCTGGCCATGGCAGACGAACACAACACGGCAGGAGAGAACGTACGCGTACTGCGCGCCATCGCCGCCGCCGTGCCGAAGATCTATGGCCGGGCATTGCCGATCAACGTGTCCGGCGCAATTCCCGCTGTGCTGCTGGACGTCGGCTTTCCGCTCAAGGCGTTAAAAGGCGTGCCGCTCGTCGCGCGCAGCGTGAGCCTCGTCGCCCACCTGCTGGAAGAAAGCGTGGAACCGATTGGCTTCGCACTGGCGCATGCCGGCGAAAGCGCGATCGAGTACGTCGCCGCGTGAGCAGGCATTTCCGGAACACAACGCGGCGACGGCCGCATATGGAGCAATCGAAGTGATCAAGGTATTGCAGAACATTCGCGTCATCGAGCAAGGCACTTTCATTACCGGACCGGCTACGGGAATGCTGCTCGGCGACCTCGGCGCCGATGTCATCAAGGTCGAGCAGCCCGGCACGGGTGACCCCTTCCGGGCTTTTCGCGGCGGCCTGTACAGTCCGCACTTTCAGACGTACAACCGCAACAAGCGCAGCGTCACACTCAACACGAAAGATGCCGGCGATCTCGCCGCATTCGATGACCTCATCCGTACGGCGGATGTATACATCCAGAATTTTCGCCCTGGCGCTGCAGCGCGCCTGAACGTGGACGAAGCGCGTCTGCGCGCGATCAATCCTCGCCTGATCTACTGTTCGATCAGCGGCTTCGGCCAGTCGGGTCCTTCCATGGGTCGCCCGGCGTACGATACGGTCGCGCAGGCTGCCAGTGGTTTCCTCGGATTGCTGGTCAATCCGGAGAATCCGCGTGTGGTTGGACCGGCGATCGCTGATTCGATCACGGGTTTCTACGCCGCCTACGGCATTCTCGGGGCGCTGCAGGAACGCGCACGCACCGGGACCGGACTTAGCGTGGAAGTGTCGATGCTCGAGGCCATGACGCACTTCAACATGGATGCGTTCACGCACTACTATTCGGCCAACGAGGTAATGGGACCCTATAGCCGTCCCATGGTCTCGCAGTCGTACGTCATGAAATGCCGGGACGGCAAGTGGCTCGCGCTGCACATGTCGTCGCCGGAAAAATTCTGGCAGGGGCTCGCCACGGTGATCGGCAGGCCCGGCTTGCTCGACGACCCGCGCTTTTCGACGCGCGAGGGACGCATCGACAATCAGGACGCCATGATCGAGGTCCTCACCGGCGTGTTCGTCGAACGCGACCGCGACGAATGGTGCCACCTGCTGCTCGCGCAGGACGTGCCGCATGCGCCGATGTATGACGCAAGCGAGGCGCTGGAGGACCCGCAGGCGAAGCATCTGGAACTGCTGGTGTCCGCGCGCCACGCCACGATGGGTGAATACAAGACCGTGCGCAGTCCGGTGAGCTACAACGGCGAGCGCTCGCGTGAGATTGTGCCGCCGCCCGTGCTCGGCGAACACAACGAAGAAATCCTCGGGCCTCTGCGCGCGTGAGACAGCGCCGCGCGCCCCTGAGATGAGGCAGAGAACGCCTCACCGGGCGGCGCGCGGCAAAGAAAACAATCAGGAAGCTGGCATGGCGTTGAGCATGGAAAGGGTGGGCATGAACGAGGTTTCGCAGAACCTTGAGAAGGCAACTTACGACAAGGTGTTCTGGCGCTGTGTGCCGCTGTTCTTCCTTTGCTACATGGTGTCGTACCTCGACCGGGTCAATATCGGTTTTGCAAAGCTGCAGATGCTGGGCGACCTGCATCTCAGTGACAACGTCTACGCGCTTGGTGCGAGCATGCTGTTCTGGGGCTACGTCCTGTTCGAGATGCCGAGCAACATCGCGCTGCATCGCGTGGGCGCGCGCCGGTGGATTGCCCGCATCATGGTGACGTGGGGATTGGTCTCCATCCTGTTGATGTACGTCGGGCCGCTCGGAAAGTTCTTCCATACCGGCTCGGCCACCATGTTCTATGTATTGCGTTTCTTGCTAGGCGTGTGCGAGGCGGGTTTCTTTCCCGGCGTGGTTCTCTATCTGAACAGCTGGTTCCCGTCTCACAAGCAGAACCGCGTCATGGCCGGCTTCATGGTGGCGCTGCCGCTGAGCCTTTGCATCGGCGGACCGGTCTCGGGCTGGGTACTGCAGAACATGCACGAGACGTTCGGCTATCGCGGCTGGCAGTGGATGCTGATTGTGGACGGTGTGCCCGCCATCATTCTCGGTGTCATGGTACTGCTCACGCTGACGGAAACCATTGACGACGCGCGCTGGCTCACGCCCGAAGAAAAGTCGCTATTGAAACGCAATCTCTCGTCAGAGAACATGACGAAGACGCACGACTTTGGCGCCGCGTTGAAGAGCCGGGGCGTATGGATCCTCTGCGGAATCCTGCTCACGATGAACACCGGCTTCTACGGCCTGTCGTTCTGGTTGCCGTCCATCATCAGAGCCGCGGGGATCAAGGATGCCTTCCATATTGGCTTGCTGGCCGCGGTGCCGTATGTGGCCGCCAGCGTTTTGATGGTTGCGAACGCCGTGCATTCGCACCGCACTGGGGAACGGCGTCTGCATGCCGCCATTCCGGCGCTGCTGGCTGGTATTGCGTTGCTTCTCAGCGCGACCTTCACGCACGAGCTTTCGGTGTCGATTCTGCTCATCTCGATTGCCGCCTCCGGAATCATAGGCATCATGCCGATCTTCTGGACCTTCGCCGGCCGCCTGCTGTCAGGCGCAGCGGCAGCGGCCGGACTCGCGATGATCAACTCCGTTGGCAGCTTGTCCGGCATCACGGGCGCGATGATCACCAATGTCGCGAAGAACGTGACCGGTGATGTCAACAGCGGTACCTACGTGCTGGGTGGCTGCCTGCTGGTTTGCTGCTGTCTGATTCTTTCGATTCCTCGCGCAATGGTGTCCACCAGCCGGCCGGATTGAGCCGGTTCTGGTGCAAACAGGCAAATTGGATCGGTTAAGTTGCTCCCGGGGCACTGCTGTTACGGCTGTCGAATACCGTCTATCTTCTTTTATGATTCAAACGCCTTCTGACCGTATTGATGAGACTCACCGGGACTTCGTGGCCGCGCTTGCGCGCGGCCTCTCGGTGATCCAGGCCTTTAGCGAAAATCAGCCGGAAATGACATTGAGCGAGGCCGCCCAGGCAGCGCAGATGAACGTTGT
>JBEKNG010000378.1:0-5941 GCA_049523075.1 Paraburkholderia sp. | reverse complement strand
ACCGAGACCTTGCGCGCCGATACCGAGTGCGTTGACCTTCTCGTGCAGTTCAATACGCAGTTCTTCGATCCAGTCTTTCGGGCCACGGGCGATGATGTCCTGGATGTCGATCGGATCCATCAGCGATTCCTTCGCCATCACCATCGCCTTTTCAGCGGTGCCGCCGATGCCGATGCCGAGCATGCCCGGCGGGCACCATCCGGCGCCCATGGTCGGCACGGTCTTGAGGATCCAGTCGACGATCGAATCCGACGGGTTCAGCATCGCGAACTTCGACTTGTTTTCCGAGCCGCCGCCCTTGGCTGCCACCTGCACGTCGACCTTGTCACCCGGCACGATCTCGTAGTGGATCACGGCCGGCGTGTTGTCTTTCGTGTTCTTGCGTCCACCTTCGGGCGGGCTCACGATCGACGCACGCAGCACGTTGTCCGGGTTCAGATAACCGCGGCGCACGCCTTCGTTGATCATGTCGGTGACGCCCATCGTCGCACCGTCCCAACGCACGTCCATCCCAACCTTCACGAACACCGTGACGATGCCGGTGTCCTGGCAGATCGGGCGCTTGCCTTCGGCGCACATGCGGCTGTTGGTAAGGATCTGCGCGATCGCATCCTTCGCTGCCGGGCTCTGTTCGAGCTCGTAGGCGCGGCCGAGGGCCTGGATGTAATCGAGCGGGTGGTAGTAGCTGATGTACTGAAGCGAATCAGCGATGCTCTGAATCAGATCTTCCTGTTTGATGACGGTCATGGCTAGCTCAGTGGGGACAATGGCGCTTGTTTTACTGATTGCAAGGGCTGCGCGTTCAGTCTTGCGCCTTCAGGGGAGTGGAAACAGGATGTTCGCGCGCCGGCTCGTGAAAATGGGCCGGGTGCGTATGGGTGGTCAGACGGTCGACGAGGGCCATCACGACCGCGGACAGCAGGAACGCCAGGTGAATGATCACCTGCCACATGATGGTGTGCGTCGAATTCTGGTCGGGGCTGATGAAGGTCTTCAGCAGGTGGATCGACGAAATGCTGACCAGTGCCATGGAAAGCTTCACCTTCAGCACGCCGGCGTTCACGTGATCAAGCCACTCGGGCTCATCCGGATGGCCTTCGACGCCGAGACGCGATACGAAGGTTTCATACCCGCCGATGATCACCATGATCAGCAGGTTCGAGATCATCACGACGTCGATCAGGCCGAGCACGACCAGCATGATGTTGGTTTCGTCGAGCGTCATCGAAGCCGTGACCAGATGCCAGACTTCCTTGACGAACAGGACGACGTAGACGCCTTGCGCGACGATCAGGCCCAGGTAAAGCGGCACCTGCAGCCAGCGGCTCATGAAGATGATGGCGGGCAGCGGACGCATTGGGCGGCGCGTGTTACCAGCGGAGTCGGGGCGCGGAGCGGACATGGGCAAGAATCAGAGCGTCAGGTCGATGGTAGCGGGCGGCGAGGAAGGGCCAGGCACACCGGGAAAGCTCGCGGCAGGCGCGCTATTGTACAGCGACACCCGGGTTTACCTCGTGGAGATGGGCAAACGGACGGACGGTGCTGGAATCCGGCCGACCAGTTCAGTTAACATTGTAAAAGGGCAGCGAGGCGGAGACGCCAGGGCCTGGCGTTTGCTTCCCAAGCTAACGATGCTTCCGGCGGCAATAGGTCGCCCCAGCCCCACGCTAACGCCTAAGCGCGTAGCATCGCGCACTGTGAGCGCTCGCGTAAGTGGCCGGTAAGTTGCATCGTTTATCGTCATGGATGAACGGGCCGATCTCGAACCGCGGGTATGGTGCAGTGCCGCACGCGGGTTTGCCGGTTGGCTGCGCAGGGTTTGAAGGCCTTGCGCGAGGGTTGGAGACAGGCGCCGCGCGGATTGCACTGCAGCGTCGCCATGACATGGCGCGTCACCGGCGCGTCAGCACAGGATTTACGTTTCATCTTCACCAAGGGGTAGTCGATGTCTGCGATTGAATCGGTTCTTCAGGAACGCCGCGTTTTCCCTCCCACTGCCGAAGCAGTGGCGGGCGCGACGGTCTCCGGCATGGACGCGTACCGGGCGCTCGTCGCCGAAGCGGAACGCGATTACGAGGGCTTCTGGGGGCGTCTCGCGAAAGAGACGCTGAGCTGGAAAAAGCCCTTCACGAAGGTACTCGACGAGTCGAAGGCGCCGTTTTATACGTGGTTCGAGGACGGCGAACTGAACGCGTCGTATAACAGCCTCGACCGCCATGTCGAAGCCGGCCACGGCCAGCGCACTGCGATCGTCTTCGAAGCTGACGACGGCACCGTCACCAACGTCACCTATCAGGATCTGCTGCAGCGGGTGAGCCGCTTCGCCAATGCGCTCAAGAAGCGTGGCGTGAAGAAGGGCGACCGGGTGGTGATCTATATGCCGATGTCGATCGAAGGCATCGTCGCCATGCAGGCGTGCGCGCGGATCGGCGCGACCCATTCGGTGGTGTTCGGCGGCTTCTCGTCGAAGTCCCTGAACGAGCGCCTCGTCGACGTGGGCGCGGTGGCGCTCGTCACATCCGACGAACAGATGCGCGGCGGCAAGGCATTGCCGTTGAAGAACATTGCCGACGAAGCGCTGGCGATGGGCGGCTGCGAAGCCGTCAAGAGCGTGATCGTCTACAAGCGTACCGGCGGCAAGGTTGCATGGAACGAAGGCCGCGACCTGTGGATGCATGAGATCACTCAGGCCGAGTCGGATCAGTGCGCGCCGGAATGGGTGGGTGCCGAGCATCCGCTCTTTATCCTCTACACATCGGGTTCGACCGGCAAGCCGAAGGGTGTGCAGCACAGCACGGGCGGCTATCTGCTGTGGGCCGCGCAGACCTTGAAGTGGACCTTCGACTGGAAGCCTTCGGATGTGTTCTGGTGTACTGCCGATATCGGCTGGATTACCGGGCATAGCTACATCACGTACGGCCCGCTGGCGATCGGCGGTACCCAGGTGGTGTTCGAAGGCGTGCCGACCTATCCGAACGCGGGCCGCTTCTGGGACATGATCGCGAAGCACAAAGTCTCGCTGTTCTATACCGCACCCACGGCAATCCGCTCGCTGATCAAGGCTGCTGAAGCCGATGCGAAGATTCACCCGAAGAGCTATGACCTGTCGTCGCTGCGCGTGATCGGCACGGTCGGGGAGCCGATCAATCCGGAAGCGTGGATGTGGTACCACGAGAACGTCGGCGGCGGCCGTTGTCCGATCGTTGATACCTGGTGGCAGACCGAGACGGGCGGCCACATGATCACACCGTTGCCGGGCGCGACGCCGCTGGTGCCGGGTTCGTGCACGCTGCCGCTGCCGGGCATCATGGCCGCAGTAGTGGACGAGACGGGCCAGGACGTGCCGAACGGGCAGGGCGGGATCCTGGTCGTCAAGCGCCCATGGCCCTCGATGCTGCGCAACGTGTGGGGCGATCCCGACCGCTATAAGAAGAGCTATTTCCCCGAGGAACTCGGCGGCAAGCTGTATCTCGCCGGCGACGGCGCGGTGCGCGACAAGGAAACCGGTTACTTCACGATCATGGGTCGCATCGACGATGTGCTCAATGTGTCGGGCCACCGGCTCGGTACGATGGAGATCGAGTCGGCACTGGTGTCCAATCCGATCGTCGCGGAAGCGGCCGTGGTGGGTCGCCCTGACAACACGACCGGTGAGGCCGTATGTGCCTTTGTGGTGCTGAAGCGCTCGCGTCCGGAAGGCGAGGAAGCGGTGAAGATCGCCAATGAACTGCGTGCATGGGTCGGCAAGGAAATTGGGCCGATCGCCAAGCCGAAGGACATCCGGTTCGGCGATAACCTGCCGAAGACACGCTCCGGCAAGATCATGCGCCGCCTGCTGCGCTCGCTGGCGAAGGGCGAGGAGATTACGCAGGACGTGTCGACGCTGGAGAACCCGGCGATCCTTGATCAGCTCGGCGAGTCGCTCTGAGGTTGGGCGTTTCGCTTGCCGGGTGGGCTTCGGCTCACCTCCCGGACTCGGCTAAAGCAGTCGGCTAAAAGCCACCGCGCGGACAATCCCGATTGCCTGCCCGGTGGCTTTTTGATACATAGGCGCATGGCCGCGCCGCATACCCCCTCTCAACCGGAGCTGAATCCTCCGCCCGAACCGCCGCCGGTCTCGGATGCGATGGCGCGCGCATCGGCGCTACTGGCGCTTCAACCTGCTGTCGATTGCCGTACTGATGGCGCTCGGCTTCCTGGTTTCGTTCGTCATACCGCTCGCTGCACCCGCGTTGACGCAGGTGCGCTTTGCCGGATTCAGCCTCCCGTTCTATCTCGGCGCGCAAGGGGCGATCCTCATCTATGTCGGCTTGATCGTCGTCTACATCGTGCTGATGCAACGCGCTGACCGCACGTTGCAACGCGCCTTCAACGCAGACGCAGCCGCAGCCGCAGCCGCAGCGGTTCCAACTGCCGCGCGCGGAAACTGAGCCGATGACGCTCACGCATCGGCTTATCCGCTCATACGCGTTCTACACGCTCGGTTTTCTGGCCTTCATCTATGTGATGTGGCGCATCGAGGAGGTAACCGGGCCAGGCGTGTGGATCGGCTACGTGTTCCTGTTTGTGCCGATTGCCGTGTATGCGGTCATCGGCCTGCTGTCACGGACATCTGATCTGGTGGAGTACTACGTCGCAGGACGGCGAGTGCCGTCGGCCTTCAATGGCATGGCGACCGCCGCCGACTGGTTGTCGGCGGCTTCCTTCATTGGTTTGGCGGGTTCGATCTACGCGACTGGCTATGACGGCCTCGCGTATCTGATGGGCTGGACGGGGGGCTATTGCCTCACCGCATTCCTGCTCGCGCCGTATGTGCGGAAGCTCGCGCGCTATACGATTCCCGATTTTCTCGGTACGCGGTTCTCAAGCAACGCGGTACGCGGACTCGCCGCGCTGTCTGCGATCCTTTGTTCGTTCGTTTATCTGGTTGCGCAGATTCAGGGTGTGGGGTTGATCGCGACGCGGTTTATCGGTGTCGATTTTGCCGTGGGCATCTTCTGCGGACTGGCTGGCATTCTGGTGTGCTCGTTTCTGGGCGGCATGCGTGCGGTGACGTGGACCCAGGTGGCGCAATACGTCATCCTCATTTTCGCGATCCTGATTCCGGTGTCGATGATCGCGCATAAGGACGGCCTCGGCTGGGTGCCGCAATTCAGTTATGGACGCCTGATGGCGCGCGTGGAAACACTCGAACACCAGGTGCGCGCCGCGCCGCTGGATCAAAGCGTGCGCGACGGCTACCGGCTGCAGGCGGCGAAACTGCAGGCGCGGATCGACAGACTGCCGCAATCGTTCTTTGATGAGGAGCAGGCGCTGACCGAGAAGGTGGCGGATTTACGCCGGCATAACGGCCCGCTGCGCGACATCAACACGAGCGAGCGCGCGCTGGAGATTTTTCCGCACGATGCAGCTGCCGCGAAGATAGTCTGGACGCAACAGCGCGAGGCGTTGCTGATGCGCGCCTCGACTCCGGTGCCGATGTCCGAGCCGTTTCCCGCCATCAGCGGCGAGGACCGGCAGACCCACGAGCGCAATTTTTTGTCGCTGCTGCTGTGTTTGTCGCTCGGGACGGCGAGCCTGCCGCATATTCTGACGCGCTACAACACGACGACTTCGGTGGCGTCCGCGCGGCGCTCGGTCGGCTGGACGCTTTTTTTTGTCGCGCTGTTTTACCTGACGGTGCCGGTGTTGTCCGTGCTGATGAAGTACGAGATTCTGACGAACCTCGTGGGGCATCCGTTTGCCGATCTGCCGCAATGGCTGACGCAGTGGCTCAGGATTGAGCCGAACCTGATCAGCGTCGCGGATACGAACCATGACGGCATCGTGCAGTGGAGCGAGATCCAGATGCAGCCGGACATGGTAGTGCTGGCGGCGCCGGAGATTGCGGGGTTGCCGTACGTGATGTCGGGGCTGATTGCGGCGGGGGCGCTCGCGGCTG
>JBEKNG010000377.1:0-5963 GCA_049523075.1 Paraburkholderia sp. | reverse complement strand
ATCTGCTACGTCACCCGGTCGGCACGTTGTTGGGCATCGTCACGTTGCGTCATCAGCCTTTCTTGTCCGCGGTGCTGCCGATGTACACGCTGTTTGCGCTTTGCGTGCCGCTGTCGGTGCCATTCGCGAACCGTCGGCCGGCGGTGGCGCTGTTCGCCAGTCTGGCGGTGTGGCTGGCCGGTGCGTGGCTCGCGCGTGTCTTGCCGAGTGCCGATCCCGGCGGCTGGGCCTTCAATCCGTTCGCATGGCAACTGATGTTCATGCTCGGTATCCTGTGCCGCCTTCATCCGGTATCAGATGCGTTTCAGGTCTCGAAGATGGGACGTTCGCTGACCATTGCGGCCATCGCGGTGGCGCTCACGTTCGCGTTTATCAAGTTGTGCATAGAAACCCAGGCCACGCCAGGTTATATGAAACAGAACCTGGCGACCGTGCGCGTCGTCAGTTTTGTGGCGATTGCGTGGCTCGTGGCGCAAGCGGTGCGTGTGCGGGCAGTACGCTGGCTGGCTGAGCGGCTGCCGGCCGTGGTAACGGTCGGCAAGCAGGGCCTCGTGTGCTTCGTCGGCGGCACGGTCGTGTCGATCGGCGTCGATACGGCCGTCCGGCTCGCTAGGGGTCCTGCGTGGTTGAACGGGCTGGCGGGCGACGCGGTGGTGATCGGCGCACTGTTGCTGCTCGCCGCCATCGCGAAGAAATGGAAGGCGCAGAAAGCGCATCCCGCGCCGATGCGTGGCGCAGCGGTACCCGTGAGAGCGGGGCGTCGCGACGGTTGAGGCGATCGCCGTGAGTGCAAGCTGGCGCGACGGTGGAGCCAATTACTAGCGCAGACGCACTGCCTGAACTGGCGGTGCGAGCCCCCACATTTTTTTCGCAGCTCCGGTGCGGCGCCGTTGCGGCATGCCGCGAGCGTGCTATAAAACCGTGAAATGCGCATTGCCGCCCGCCCTTCCCAGGTTCTGAGGTGCGGCAACGCTTGAACACGGCGCTGGCATCCGGAGACTGACAATGGTTCGCCTGGTGATGATCCTGTTGGGAGTCGACTATCTGCGAACCCGTTGGCGCGCGCTGACGACGGCAGGCTGGATCAGTCTGCTAATCGGTATCGCCATCTTCATCGACGCGCTCGACAGCGCGCTGTACTTCCCGATCACGCCGTTTGCCTGCCTGCTACTGCTCGAAGGTCTAGCCACGCTCGCGGTCGCCTGGACCGGCATGGGCGGCCAACGCACGTTGCGTTACGTGAAGGGGCTGGCATTTTGCGTGGCCGCGCTCCTGATCCTTGCCGGCCATCATCACGGTAACTTCATCCTGTCGATGATCTTCGGCACGCTGTTTCTTGCCGATGGTTTGTTGCAGATCATTTCCGCACGGGTCGTGCGCTATCGCACCTGGCGCCTCGCGGTCGCGGGGGGCGTCGTCGAAATCGCGCTCGCCATTTTCTTCTACCAGCCGTTCCCGACCCACTATGTCGGCACCGTTCCGTATTGCCTCGGTCTTGGCCTGATGTTCGCCGGCTGGAACATGATCCTGCTGGGGTCGCGCGTGCGGCGACTGTCGTCGAACCCCGCGGTGGCCGCGGATGGCGCCGCGCAGGCCGCCAGCGCGACCGCGGAGTCGCAGCAGGCGGCGCCCGCTGTTGTGGTGTGGGACGGACCGCCGGCCGCGGATGAACCTGCGCTGACCGTGCACGTGTGGACACCCGTCGGATCGTCGAAGGGCGAGGCGCGCCGCCAGCCGATCATCGACCGGTACATTGCCGCGGTGGACCGCAACGGCGTGATCTCGACCGGGCACGCGGCCCTCGAGTCGCCCGAGGGCGTCTATATCAGCCTGTATCCGGGGGTGGAGATCGACCGGTCGCCGGACGAGTTCACACGGCTCTTACGGGCCACCCGTGAGAACGATGTACCGGGTCTGTTCCAACCAGACTACGGGACCGAATCGAAGGCCTGGTGTGCGTCGACGGTGCAGGTACGCATTCGCAACTACGATCCTGAGCGGCTGCGGCGTTTCTGGGAGACGTACCGGCAGGATACGACCTACAACCTCACGTATCGCAATTGTTCCAGCACGGTCTCGCGTGCGCTGGAAGCGGCGATCGAAGGGGCGTCGGCGCGCGTGTGGGGTCGGCACAATGGCTGGAAGCCGTTCTTGAGAGTCGTCACGACGCCGGAATTGTGGGTGGCCGCGCAGGTGCGCAAACGCGCCGCGACGATGGCCTGGACACCGGGGCTCACACTCGACTATGCACGTGCGCTAAGCATGCTGGCCGACCCGAGGCCGTCCGGCTGGGTGAGGATGGCGCGGCTCGCGCTCGGCAAGATGTACCGCTCGCGGCAGCGATGGGCGCAGGAGGAGAGGGCGGCGTCGAACGTGCGCGAGGCCGGGGATACTGATACGGCGGGCCGCGGCGTTTGAACTGACGCTCGGGCGGGTTTAAAAGCCCGCTGTCTGCCGTGGCGGCCTGCTCCGTTTCTATGTCGCTCGGTAAAGTCGATCCACATCAACCACTTAGCTGTTTCGTCAGATAGTTATCAACAGATTTATGGACAATTTCTGTGGAGAACTTTGGGGTGAGCTTCCGCTGTTTGCCTCCGTCCAGCGGTTGAACTCGGTCTTGCGTCTGATGTCCGGTTATCGTCACCGGCGCTTCTAGATGTCTGGCAGGTCTGTTAATTATTTCCTACGGAGCTCGACGGACACATCGAACGCATATGTTGTGCAAATGGATGGAGGTTGTAATTTTAGGAACTATCGGATAGCTGGGTTGGTGTGCTCCTTATAGGGTGCTTGGGCTTCAAACAGGTACAACCAATGAGGATGACTATGAAAAACAAAAGTCTTACCGAGAGTCCAGCAGGCATGGCAGTACGCCTGCTGGCCGCATTCGTGCTGCTTATGGTCGCGTTTGGCGCCAACGCAGCAACTTACATGCAATGCATGCAGACCTATCAGAAGTCCCTCGGGATTCCCGGGACACCGAACTGTGCTATCCAGGTCGCAGGAACTTCGCCTATGTCGACGGGCGATGACGATCCGTATAACGCAATGAATTACTACAACTGTCCGAATACGTCGGAATGGATAGCGGACTATTGCGGTGGCGTACCGGTCCCACCTCAGTCCGACGACTCTTGCCCGGTGGCGGACCCGGTGTCACCAGCAAAAGGCATCGTCATGCTTTCCGAACCTGACTTCGCGAGCGGCGACACGCTTCCACTCGTCTTTAAACGCACCTATCTTTCTAAGCCCCACGACACCAAGCAGACAGCGATGGGCGGCAACTGGGTCAACAACTGGCAGCGAAGACTTGATCTGCTTGGGGCCAACGCGAGCGTGCCACACATTGTTGCTTATCGGGGCGATCAACAAGCTCTGACTTTCAAGCGGATTGGCGGAGCGTGGCTCGTGCCGGGCACTCCCGGTCTCTCCCTGACAAAAGCTGGCTTGGCAGGACGGCTTACCTGATGACAGCAGTTGTGCGAGTCCTTGGTGGCGTTTCGGACGGCCGGTAAAATTGGGATAGTCCTAAGTGAGCTGCCGATATATATAATCGGCCGTTCCACGGGTCCCACAGAGAGCCTTCATGCGAGTCGCCGTCATTAGCGCCTACTACAAAGAGCCGGGTCACGTCTTACGAAGATGTCACCAAAGCGTTCTTGCGCAGTCAGGTAACGTGACCCACTTTATGGTCGCCGACGGATTTCCCTCCTCCGACGTTGATAGCTGGACCGGTGTGGTTCACATCAAGATTCCCAATCACGCCGACTACGGGGATACACCTCGCGGTGTAGGTGCCGCTTGCGCGGCGGCCAATGGATTTGATGCGATCTGTTTTCTTGACGCCGACAACTGGTATGAGCCAAATCATATCGAAACGATGCGCATGATCGTCGAGAAAACGGGTGCGCAGGTAGTCACGGCGGCTCGAAATATTTTTTCTGCCGATGGCCGTATGCTCGGTATCTGTACAGAATCCAACGGCATCGACTTCAACGATACCAACTGCTATTTCCTTACGCGCCCGGCCTTTCCGGTATGTACGGCGTGGCTCTTCAAGGACGCGCGCGAAAGCATCAGTGGTGACAGGGTATTCTGGACCGCCGTGCAAAGCAGTGGCTACACGCGGTTCCACTCGACGGCGCCGACCGTGAACTATGTAAGCACGCTCGCATTTCACTACGAGATGTTCGGAGAAACTCCGCCAGGCGACTCAAAGATGATTTTGCAACCGACCGGCCAACAGCATTTTCAGATGATCAGTTACGCGCAATTCAAGGCGACGGGCGGAATGTCCGATTGGTAACAGCGGTCCTGTGCACCTCAATTCATGGTGGCAGCGTGTGCGTTGCGTCCGTCCGCTTCGCCTCGTCGATACGGCACAAGACGCAATCACAAAACAGCTCGTCTGATACCGTGGGCGCGCGCGTGTGATACAAGCATCGGCGTGAGTACGACGGTGCTGGCCAGATTTGCGAGCAGAAACGGTTGATATCGATCGCGGTTCTCCGCACACCCCACCGCAAGCCGCGCCCAAATGAGTAATTTCAACCAATCTGGCGGGTGTATGCTGGGCCGGAGGATGTTTTCTGCGCGATCAGTGCCACCACCCTGAATGTCAGACGCGGCGACATATAGCGCTGGCGGCAGCCGCTGCCGTCCCTGCTGTTCCAGCAGGTTTTCATGGGCGGTAACGTGACCATCGAGTTGATCCAGGGGGCCAGTAAAATCACTGAGCCGCAACGTTTGACCGTGCGGCATGTGAGTGTCTACCGGTATTCGGAGCCGGTGCGCTTCGGCGAACACCGGATGATGTTCCGGCCGCGCTCGGGGCACGATGTACGCGTCGTCGCCACTCAGCTCGTGATTACGCCGACGCCGTCGCGGCTGCACTGGCTGCACGATGTGTTCGACAATTCGGTGGGAGTCGCCGCGTTTTCCGGCGAGGCGTCCGAACTGCATTTCGATAGTCAGGTGGCGCTCGAGCACTACGAATCGCCGCTCCCCGATTACGCGCTGGAACGCTACGCCGCCACATGGCCCCTCGCGTACACCAACGAGGAAGCCTCGGATCTCGTGAACGCGCGCAGCCGGCAATACCCCGATGCCGAGGTGGATCTCTGGGCGCGCCGCTTTCTCGCCCCGCGCGGCTCGACCGCCACGATGACGCTGTTGCGGGCCATGACGCAGGAGATCAAGAGCAGCTTTCGCTACGTGCGGCGTACGGAAAAGGGCGTCTACCGTCCTGCCGATACGTTGCGTCACCGCAGTGGCAGTTGCCGCGATTTCGCGGTGTTGATGATGGATGCGGTGCGCTCGCTCGGACTCGCCGCACGCTTTGTGAGCGGCTACATCTTCGTGCCCGATTTCGACACGAAGCTCGGCGGCGGCGCGACCCATGCGTGGTTGCAGATTTACCTGCCGGGCGCCGGCTGGGTGGATTTCGACCCGACCAATAGCATCATCGGCAATCGTCATCTGATTCGCGTGGCGGTGGCCTGGAACTACTACCAGGCGCTGCCACTGTGGGGCACCTGGCATGGCGCAGCCCATTCGTTCCGCGGCCTGCAGGTGGACGTATCCGTGACGGAAGATGTCTGAAGGTCCTAATTGAAGGTTCCCGGTGAAGGTCTTGACTGAAGCAAGGGTGGTTTGATGAAATTGCGCGTTGGTTACGATCTGGTCTACGAGTGTGAGCAAGCCACTCCGATGATGCTCATGTTGAACACGCACTATTCGCGGGTGCAGGATGTACTGACCGCCGATGTTCTGAAGGTCGATCCGCCGGTTCCGATTACGCAGTACCGGGACGTCTTCGGCAATCTGTGCAGCCGCATCGTCGCGCCGGCGGGACGCATCTCGTTGTCGACCACGGCGGTGCTCGAAATTTCCGCCGAGCCTGAAACGATCGCGCCGAATGGCTACCAGCATCCGGTCGAAGAGCTGCCCAATGAAACGCTGAC
>JBEKNG010000376.1:0-5974 GCA_049523075.1 Paraburkholderia sp. | reverse complement strand
ATGGCTTTCCGCCTATTCCCGGCGAAGGCAGCATGAAGATCGCGACCGAGCACTATGTGCCGCTGCAGTCGATCGACGCGCTCGATCGCACGGTCTCCGCAGCCGAGGTGCACGAGATGTATCGAACGCAAGTGGCGGGCAATATTGCCGGCGTGACTCAGGAACTAGTCAAGGCGCGTGTCTGCACCTATACGGTGACCCCGGACCATGGTTTCATCATCGACGATCATCCGACGCTCAGCAACGTGACCGTGGTGTCGGCCTGTTCGGGCCATGGTTTCAAGCATTCAGCGGCTATTGGCGAGGCGGTGGCGCAACGCTGCCTGAACGGGACAAGCCAGATTGATCTGTCCGCGTTTTCGTTAAACCGCTTTGCGTGAAACTACGCGGGTCTGAAGTGCGCGCGGTCCCGGCGAGCGCCAAAATGCGGACCCCGCGCAGCGAGCCAATCGAAGAGCAAGATTGTTTACGTCGGCTTTAAGAGCGCGATGGACTTCGGGGGTGCATTTCCCATACAGCGCGATTTGACCGACAACAAACAAGGAGACTGTTGTGAGACTCGCCGCCGTGATCGCTGCCGTCTTTGTCCTCGTTGCCGCGCCGGCCTTCGCCGCCGATGTCGGCTTCGAGGAAGTCAGGATAACGAACGGCGAGGAAGCGCCGCTGACGGTCGGGATCTGGTATCCGGCCGAGGCGACCGAGACGCTACACGCCTTGGGCGATTTCACCCAGACGGTGGCGCCGGACGCTCCGATCGCGGGCCGTGACCTGCCGCTGGTGGTGATGTCGCACGGTGGCGGCGGTTGGTATGGCGGCCATTACGACACGGCACTCGCCCTGGCGCGCGCTGGCTTCGTGGCGGCGGCGGTCAGCCATGCGGGTGACACATTCGACGACCAGAGCCGGGTCTTGCAGCTATGGCGCCGTCCCGCCCAGCTTCACCGGCTGGTGGACTTTATGCTCAGTGAGTGGCCTTCACACGGGCTGCTGAATGCGGACCGCATCGGCGCGTTCGGATTTTCCAACGGCGGTTTCACGGTGCTCGTAGCTGCAGGTGGAGTGCCGGATCTTTCGCAGATCGCGCCGTATTGCGAGGCGCACCCAGAACATGATCTGTGCGAGGCCTTAAAGCATGCCGGCGTTGATTTCCATGTCGGCGCGGACGTTCCCGCGGATGCCTGGGTGCACGACGCGCGCATCAAGGCCGTGGTTGTCGCCGCGCCGGCGTTCGGCTTCGTCTTCGGCAGCGTCGGGCTAAGCGGCGTGCGCGTCCCGGTCCAGCTTTGGCGAGCGGCCGACGATCGTCGTCAGCCGAACCCCTATTATGAGGAGGCTGTGCGCGCTGGCCTGCCCCGACCACCGGAATATCACGTGGTCGCGAACGCGGGCCATTACGACTTCCTACCACCTTGCGGTGCGCTTATGTCCCGGAGGATGCCAGACATTTGTACCAGCTTGCCGGGCTTCGACCGTGCGGAGTTTCACGACCGGTTCAATGCGGAAGTGGTGCAGTTTTTCCGGGCCACGCTGCGATAGGAGGTCAGTTCAACGGTTGCAACGATCACTCCTCACATCGCATATCCTGCTTCGGCACAACGATAATCACCGGGTAGGTACCCTGATCGAGTTCCACGCGCGCGGTCACGGTCGTTGTCACGCTGTCGCTATCGTCATACACGCTGACTTGTTCGTGCTGCAGGTTTGTGATGCCGGTACAGCCAGAGGCGCGACCATCGTCGGAGATCTGGCATTTGATGGGATTGTCTGCAAGGTAGCGATATTTGTTTCTGTCGGGGAGCGCAAGGTAATCACGGACGCTCTGTGCCGAGCCGCCGACGCCGGTGACATACCCCGTGTCGCACGTCTGTCTGGAGGTATCGCTGCTGCTGGATGTTTGGGCTATCGCGGCCGTGCTTGTGGCCGCGATGACCGCCGCGAGTGTCGATGCAAGAAGGTATCTCATGGCGCAAATCACGGTTATCGGATCGAAGTGCTGGATTGTAGTGGGATTTTGCCGAAGAGGTATGAAAGCCAGGAGGTATGAACGCGAGGAGGAACAGCAGGGACGCGGCCGATCCGGCGAGTGCCGGCGGCGGTGGGACTACGCTGGCGCCGGGCGCCAATCAGACTGGGATTCGATTTCCAGCTTTCGCGATGCCAGAAGTTATACGAACCAGATCCTGAGCTGGATTGAGTTAATACAGGGCTATTTACCTCAGGCGATCGCAAACGATGAGGCTTCGTTAAAAGACCTCACGTTTGCGGATCACACAAGCCCCGTTGCTTCCCTATAGTCTGGGCGGGACTACGCAGACTGCTATTGCAGCGTCTCGATTGCCTTGGCGACCCCCGCGCCGTAGGCGGGATCCGCCTTCGTGCAGTGCTCGATGTGCAGTTGCTGGATCGCCCTGGATACCCCGTTCAGAGCCCGCGCCGTGTTCTCGAACAAGGTCTGCTGTTGCGTGGGTGTCATCTGGCGGAACAGCACACCTGGCTGCGAATAGTAGTCGTCGTCCACGCGGTGATTCCAGTGTTCGGCCGAGCCTTCAAGCGACAACGGAGGTTCGCGGAAATCGGGCTGTTCCTGCCATTCCCCGCGAGTGTTTGGCTCATAGGGTGTCGCGCCTGCCGAGTTCGTGTCGACCCGCATGAGCCCGTCCCGATGATAGCTATGGACATACTTGGCGCCTCGCGGAGAATTCACCGGGATTTGATGAAAGTTCACGCTCAGGCGATAGCGCTGTGCGTCCCCATAGGAGAAGAGACGTCCCTGCAACATCTTGTCCGGCGAGAAGCTAATGCCCGGTACGACGTTGGCGGGTGCGAACGCAGCCTGCTCGACATCGGCAAAGTGGTTCTCCGCATTGCGATTCAGTTCAAACACACCGACTTCGATGAGCGGATAGTCGCTTTTCGGCCAGACCTTGGTCAGATCGAACGGGTTGATGTGATAGCTACCCGCATCCTTCTCCGGCATGACCTGCACGTACAGGGTCCAGCGCGGGAAGTCTTTGCGCTCGATCGCCTCGTAAAGGTCGCGATGATGCGTCTCACGATCACGGCCAACCAGTGCTTCGGCTTCGGCATCGCTCAGGTTTTCAATGCCTTGCTGCGAGCGGAAATGGAACTTGACCCAGTGGCGTTCGTTGTTCGCACTGATAAAGCTGAAGGTGTGACTTCCGAAACCGTGCATATGACGGAACGTTTTCGGAATGCCCCGATCGCTCATGACGATTGTGACCTGGTGCAATGCTTCAGGAAGCTGTGTCCAGAAGTCCCAGTTGCTTTCTGCACTGCGCAGACCCGTGCGCGGATCGCGCTTGATCGCATGGTTCAGGTCGGGGAACTTGAGCGGATCACGCAAGAAAAAGACTGGGGTGTTGTTGCCGACCAGATCCCAATTGCCTTCCTCGGTATAGAACTTGAGTGCGAAACCGCGGATGTCGCGTTCCGCGTCAGCTGCACCGCGTTCGCCGGCAACGGTCGAAAAGCGTGCAAACATCTCGGTCTTCTTGCCGATCTCCGAAAAGATCTTTGCTCGCGTGTATTGCGTGATGTCGTGCGTAACGGTGAATGTGCCGAATGCGCCTGAACCCTTCGCGTGCATGCGCCGTTCGGGAATCACTTCGCGATCGAAATGCGCCAGCTTTTCGAGGAACCACACGTCCTCGAGCAATGCCGGCCCGCGTGGTCCGGCGGTCTTGATGTTCTGGTTGTCGACGACGGGAGCGCCGAATACGGTTGTGAGCTTCGCCATGCTAATCAACTCCTTTGATCTCAAAGAGGTAGAACGGGATAACGAGAAGCGCAAGAGCAGTCATTGACTGCGCGCGCGCGCTTTGCTGCTCAGGATGGCCTCGCCTGCTGGAGGATCCTTTCAAGCTGCGCCGGCGTATCCGGCGCTCCCATGCGGCTTGCCGCGCCGCTTGCGCTTACCCCGTTCGCGTCCTTCGCTTCGGCGTTTGCGCCATGGGCCATGAGGTAGTCGACGATCTCCGTGCGATTGAACATGGCGGCGATCATCAAGGCAGTGCGACCGTCGGGCGATGCGCCTTCGATATCGGCGCCATGCGCAAGCAGCAGCTCGATCATGGGCAAATTGCCTTTGAAGGCGGCACCGGCGATCGGCGTTTGACCGTTATGATTGCGCAGATCGGCATCAGCCTTGTACTTGAGCAACACCCGCACTGCATCGAGATGGCCGTGATAACTGGCCAGCATGAGCAGGCTGTCACCCTTCGCGTTACGCAGATTGGGCGGCAAACCATGCTCTAGCAACCGTTCGAGCGTGCTTGCGTCGCCTGAGCGCGCAAGGTCAAAGACCTGAGTTGCGAACTCAATCGTAGCGTCATCAAGTTCCGGACGAGCGGCTACGTTCTCACGGTATGCGGGGTGTTGCATGACGGCTCCTATGCCTTGTCTGTGTCTGAACAACCGCAGGCGGTGGTATGAGCATGGCCGGCATTGCTGTCGTCCCATGCCGAACCGAGGATGATCTGGCAGAAATTCAGGCGCTTGTAGGTCGGATCACGAAGCTCGAGTACATCGGCCTTGACATTGCCGAACGTGGTTTCGGGCTTCTTGATCGTGCCATGCGCGAACGCGTCGATGATGTCGTTTTTGAACGTCGTCTCGCGCGGATGCGCGGCGACGACCTGGATCCGTTGTTCTTCACTGAACTCGTGATAAGTCAGCCCGAGCACGTCCATCTCGACACCCGCAGTCACCAGCGCAACAACCGGCTTCATATGTTCGGGTACGCCTGGCGTCGTATGCAGCGCGATGGATGCCCATACCTGCTCGATGTCATATTCGTTCACGCCGTACTGCGTGAGGAAGTCGCGCGCTGCGTTCGCGCCATCGACTTCGAAACGATCCTTCTTGCTGCTATACGCATCGATGAGGCCCATATCATGGAACATCGCACCGATATACAGCAACTCCGGATCGTACTTGAGCTTTTTACGCTCACCCGACAGCGCACCGAACAGGAATACTCGGCGGGAGTGGTTATAGAGCAGATCCGGCTCCGTGTCGCGCACCAGTTCGGTGGCTGCGCGCGCCATGATGCTGTCGGGGATCTTGATGCCGGCGATGGTGGTAGTCATGTGCTGTTCCTCAATAGTTAGAGATGGGAAGTCAAGTGAAGCGCTAGCGAACGTCGGAACGTTCTTGAAACCGGGCGCCGAGAAGGATGTTCGAAGCAGGTGCAGCAGCGCACAAGATCTGTTCGACAGGCTGCTTCATGGCGTCCGTCCGAGGCAGTGTTGATGAAGACCAGTATTGGTCAACGCCCCTTGTCGGGCAACGGCGGAGAACCGTGCAACCCTGCCAGGCGCACGGCGTTTTCTGCCGTTGCGGTGAATTCGGTGAGCTATCGGGATGATTGACTTTTTTGCAGCAAAAACCGGCGTGCTGCCCGCTGACTCGCGCGGTCTTGAGGCTTAGAGCCCATCTGTCCCATCAGACAGCTTCCGGAACGATTTGAGTAAGTCCGCCAAATCTTCCGCTATGGGCATGACCGGCGCATCATGCACGTCGGACGTCGGGCTGGGGCACCCGTACATATCTCCGGCATCTCGATCAAACACATGAGGTAAGCGGGGTGATCAATGGCCCACAGCGGGATTCGGGTTCGCGATGTGAGCAGTAACGTTGTCGCATGGGCGCTCGCCATCGGCCAGCTGGTCTCCTGGGGGACGATCTATTACGCGTTCTCCCTATTCGTCGTACCAATGGAGTACGCCCCCGGCTGGAGCCGGACTGCGACCAACGCGGCGCTGTCGGCTGGTCTGCTCGTTTCTGGGGTGGCCGCGTATCCGGTCGGCGTGTGGATCGACCGGGGGCGCGGCCGCGCCGTCATGGTGGGCGGGTCGCTGCTTGCGTCCGCGATGATGGCGATCTGGTCGCAGGCGCAGAGTCTCGCGATGCTATTCGTCGCCTGGGCAGGCCTCGGCATGGCGATGGCCGCGAC
>JBEKNG010000375.1:0-5976 GCA_049523075.1 Paraburkholderia sp. | reverse complement strand
AGCTGGCGAGCGCGCGTGCGCCTTCCGCTCTTACTGGGAGCCTGGCTCTGTCGACGTCACCCATGTTATGTCCTTGCTGATTTAACTTATATATACCAATTGGTACCGTTATTTGGTTAACCCTGATTGGTTATGGTCGCATTTGGTCCTACAGTGGCAGAAACTCTCACCAACTGGACTTAGATTAAGGGTTCAACATGAAATTGGCAAATTTACAGCTAGAGGGTAGGAAAACCATTGCTGTCGTTGATGTTGAGGCCGGGCGGTACTGGCCCGTGGCTGAACTGAGCCAGGGCTTTACCGGCGACATGATCCAATTGGTACATGATTACCCCGCCATTAGCACCGCACTACGTCCCCAGGGCCCCGGCAAGCCGCTGACGGGCGCAACGTTGCTCGCGCCCATCGAACAGCCGCGCCGCAACATCTTCTGCGTGGGCAAGAACTATCACGACCACGCAGAAGAGTTCAGCAAGTCGGGCTTCGACAAGAGCGCGCAGGCCGGCGAGCACATACCTGAAGCGCCGGTCGTCTTCACGAAACCCGCCTCCGCGGTGATCGGCCCAGGCGCGAAGATTCCGCGTCACGCTGATGTGACTCAGCAGCTCGATTACGAAGCGGAGATCGGCGTCGTGATCGGCAGGGCCGGGCGTGGCATCACCAAGGCCGACGCACTCAAGCACGTGTTTGGTTACACGATCATCAACGACGTGACCGCACGCGATTTGCAGAAGCTGCATCGGCAATGGTTCCTCGGCAAGTCGCTCGATGGCTTTTGTCCGATGGGTCCGTTTCTGGTCACCGCCGACGAATTCGACGCCACCAACATCGACGTGCGCTGCTGGGTCAATGGCGAGCTGCGTCAGGAATCGAACTCGAAACGGTTGATTTTCGACATCCCCACGCTGATCGAAACCCTCTCAGCCGGCATCGAACTGCAGCCGGGCGACGTGATCGCGACCGGGACGCCGGCGGGTGTCGGTATCGGCTTCAATCCTCCGAAATTCCTGCAAAGCGGCGACGTGGTGCGGATTGAAATTCCGCGCATCGGCGTCCTTGAAAACGAGGTGGCGTAAATGGCAACAACTGAAGTCCAAGGTCTCATTATCGAAACGGAAGGCGACGGCGCGCCCGTCGTGTGCATTCATGGTCTCGGCGGATCGTCGAACAACTGGACACCCGTGCTCGCGGCGTTCGAAGGCAAGAAGGTGATCCGTATCGACCTACCTGGCAGTGCGCGTTCGCCTTTGCCGTCGCAGAGGCTGTCCATCGATGTCTATGTGGAGGCGATCGCGTTGGCGCTGCGTGAATTGAAAATCGAACGCGCGGATGTGGTCGCGCACTCGATGGGCACGATTGTTGCGCAGCATCTGTCAGTTCGTCATCCTGATCTTGTGAAAAGCCTCGCACTGTTTGGCCCACTGCTGGCGCCGCCTGACGCCGGCCGCGACGGCATCCGCCAACGTGCGGCCATCGCGCGCGAAAAGGGTGTACCCGGTCTGCAGGAGATTGCCGACGCCATCGTCAAAGGCGCCACCAGCGACGAGACCAAAGCGCAGCGGCCCGTCGCCGTTGCGCTCGTGCGCGAGAGCGTAATGCGTCAGTCGCCTGAAGGCTACGCGCAGAGCTGCGAAGCGTTGGCCGGCGCTCAGGCGGCGGAAATCGACAACATCAAGGTCCCGACGCTGCTCGTCACCGGCGATCAGGATGGCGTCGGCAAGCCGGATGCGGTCAAGGCCATGGGCGAACGGATCGCGGGTGCCAAAGTGGTCGTGTTAAGCGGCTGCGGACACTGGACGACCTTTGAAAAGCCGGTGGAATCGAAGACGGAGTTGCAGTCGTTTTACCAGTCATTGCGCTGATGAGTTTTACCAGCGCGACCAGACAAGCCGCATCACCGATGCGGCTTTAGCGAAGCGAAACCCTGAGGGCGAGATGCGCGCAGTCGCAATCCGCCCATCTGGAGGAGACATGAGCTCGGTCGTATTCACCAATGTGACGATTTTCGATGGCAGCGGTGCGCAGCCTTTCAAAGGTGAAGTCCTCGTAGACGGACAACGGATTGTGCGCGTCGGCCGGGAAGGTGCACCGATCAGCGCGCCGCAAGCGCAATGTATCGACGGCAAAGGCGCATTTCTGATGCCCGGTATGACGGAAGCGCATACGCATTTTTCATGGAATGACCAACCGTCCCTGACCGCCATCCAGTTCATGCCGCCCGAGGAACACATGCTCTGGTGCGTGCGGGTGGCCAAGCGTTACCTTGAGATGGGCTGGACGTCGGCACTGGGCGCGGCGGCAGCCAAGCCGCGCCTCGATGTGGTGTTGCGCAATGTTGTGAATGCCGGTGAATTTCCAGGCCCTCGCTACCTGGCGGGCAGTCAGGAAATCACCATACTTGGGGGCCTCGCCGACAACACGTTACCGCATATGCCGTTCAGGGAGCTGAACTTCGGCGCAGTGGTGAGTGGCCCTGAGGAAATGCGCGCCATGACACGGATGTTCATCAAATACGGTGTCGATCATCTGAAGATCAATCTGTCGGGCGAATACATCGCAGGTATCTCCGCCGAGTCGTCGCCGTTTTCGGAAGAGGAGATTGCGATGCTATCTGCCGAAGCAAAGCGCGCCGGCAAGCGCGTCGCAGCGCATGCGCGGTCGAGCGAATCGGTCAAGCAGTGCGTGCGGCACGGGTTGGAGCTCGTCTTCCACGCGAGCTTCGCAGACGAAGAAGCGCTCGACATGCTCGAAGCCAACAAGGCGAAACACTTCGTTGCACCAGGCATTGGCTGGTTGATCAGCACGCTGTATCACGCGGAACCGTGGGGCATCAGCGAAGCCGCGGCAACGAAGATGGGCTACAAGCGCGAACTCGAAACAGCCGCTGAAACGCTGCAGAAAATGCACAAACGCGGTATCCGCATTTTGCCGGGCGGCGACTACGGTTTTGCGTGGATGCCGCACGGCACCAATGCGCGTGACCTCGAATACTTCGTGAAGTACATCGGCATGACGCCGATGGAAGTCTTGCTTTCGGCAACCAAACTCGGTGGCGAACTGATGATGCGGCCCGACGAACTCGGGCAAATTCGCGAAGGCTATCTGGCAGACATTCTGCTGGTAGACGGCAATCCGCTCAACGACCTCGCTATATTGCAAGATCCGAAGAAGATCACGCTGGTGATGAAGGACGGCGAAATCTTTAAGACTTCGCACGACTTGCTGCCGCCGCGCGGCGAGGTCCATACCGGCACGAAGCTGCCGGCCGACGCCGGAGTTGAACGCGCTGCCCATAGCACCACGCATTGATTCGCTAGCCGTCCATCTAAAACAACATCAGGAGACACCATGAAACCGGGCACCCTGCTCGCCGCACTCGCGGCGGGCCTCGTGTGCGCGTCGGCCTTTGCCGCCGCGCCAGATATCGGACTGTCGAACGGTTACTTCGGCACCGAATGGCGCAACCAGATGGTCGATGGGGCCAAGGAGCAATTTCAAACCTACAAGGCGAAGGGCGTTGTGAACAACCTCGTAGTCCAGCAGTCGGGCGCGAACACAGGCCAGCAGATCCAGGATATGCGCAACATGATTCGCCAGAAGGTGGGCGCGATCATGGTCGACGCCAACTCGGCCACCGCGCTAAACGGTGTCATCTCCGAAGCCGAGCGTAGCAAGATCCCCGTGGTCTCGTTCGATCAGGCGGTCTCCAACAAATATGCGGTGAACGTCACCGTCGACCACTACAAATGGGGTCAACGGTACGCTGAATGGATCGCGCAGCAACTGCACGGCAAGGGCAACGTGGTCGTGCTGGATGGCATTCCCGGCCATCCCGCGGCGGAAGCGCGCAAGAAAGCGGCCCTCGACACGTTTGCGAAGTATCCCGGCATCAAGGTGGTCTGGTCGGGCTATGGCGAGTGGGACGAAGCCAAAGCGCAAGCGGTGATGGCCACCGTGATCGCGGCACAACCGCAGATCGACGCCGTTTTCACGGAAGACGCGATGGCGCTCGGCGTATTGCGCGCGTTTGAGAATGCGAACCGGCGCGTCGCCATCATGACGGGCGAGGCGCAAAAAGGGTTCCTTGAAGAGTGGAAGAAGCAGCGCGACGCGGGCAACCCCATGCAGGTATTCGTCCAGGTTAACCCGCCGGATATCAGCCGTACCGCGCTGGGCATTGCCGTGCGGCTTGCGCAGGGGCACAAGCTGAAGCCGCTGCCTGAGAACACCTATTACTTCCCGATCACCAAAACCGTTACGTCCGACACGCTGGATTCGACGCTGGCCTCGATGAGCGGCAAGCCGGACAGCTACTTTCTCGCCCAATGGCTGAGCGAGCCGGAACTCGACGCGCTCTTCACCCAGTGACGGAGCGACTATGTCTTTGCTGACCGCTCAAGGCATCACCAAGCGCTATGGCGGCGTGATCGCACTGGATGATGTCAGCCTGGAACTGAACGCCGGCGAAGTGCTGGGCCTGCTCGGCGCCAATGGCTCAGGCAAGTCGACGCTGTCGAGCGTCCTCGCCGGCGACAACCGGCCCGAGCGCGGCACGCTGGCATTGGATGGCGTCGAACTCGCCGCTGGTTCGCCGCGTGCCGCGCGCGCTGCGGGTATCGCGATTGCGCACCAGCATCCGGGGCTCGCGCCGGATTTGCCGGTGTGGGAGAACGTGTTTCTCGGTGCCGAAGTCTGCAAGGCGGGGCGCTTTCTCGATCAGGCTAGCGCGCGTCGGAGGGCCGGCGAATTGCTGTCAAGCTTGCGCCCCGGCTGGGATCTCGACGCACCCGCGACCAGCCTGAATGCGGCGGATCAGCAACTCGTCGAGATTGCCAAAGCGCTCGCGCTAGAACCCCGTGTTTTGATCCTGGACGAGCCGACGGCTGCGCTTGCCGCCGCCGAAGTCGACAGTCTGATACGCGTGATTCGCGCATTGGCCGCGCGCGGTACCGCGATCGTGTTCATCTCGCATCGGATGGCGGAAATCGAAGCGCTGTGCGATCGCGTGCTGGTGTTGTGCAACGGACGGCACGCTGGTGAACTGCAGGTGGGCAGCCAGCTCGACGAGGCGCGCGTGCTCGCATGGATGGGCGGCGTGGCGGGCGGCGCGGCCGCAGCTCACGTGCACGAGGGCGCCAGGCGGCGCCCGCAACGGCTTGCCAGCGCCAGCACAGCCGCTACCTCCGTTACGAGTAACGGCGTCACCTTGAGCGTGCGTGGACTGCGTGCGGGCGCGCGCTTGCGCGGCGTCGACTTCGATCTGCGGCATGGTGAGATCCTGGGCGTTGCGGGTCTGCAAGGACATGGCCAGGAACAATTGCTGGACGCCCTTGCCGGCTACCGCAAACCGGATGCCGGCGAAATCACGCTCGATGGTTTGCCGCTGGTGCCACGCCATCCGCGTCAGATGATCGAAGCCGGTGTTTGCCTCGTACCGAACGACAGGCATCGTCAGGGACTGTGGCTCGATCATTCGGTCGAATTCAATCTTGCACAGGTCGGCGCGAATTTTGAACGTCAGGCATGGCGGCTGCAGCGTCCTGCGATGCGGCGCTTTGTCGACGATGTCGTGAAGCGTCTGCGCATCAAGACTTCGGACGTGCGGCAACCGGTCAGCGCACTTTCTGGCGGCAACCAGCAGAAGGTTGTGATTGGCCGCTGGCTCGAACGCAACGTCAAGGTGCTGCTGCTGAGCGATCCAACCAAAGGTGTCGATGTGATCGCCCGCAAGGAAATCTATGAGGCGATCGGCTTGCTCGCCGATTCGGGCGCTGCCGTGGTCGTTTATGCATCTGATACCGACGAACTGCTGGCTGTCTGCGATCGCCTGATCGTGATGTATGAGGGCCGTGTGGTCGCGCAACTGGAAGGAAGTGACATGAACGAAGCACGTGTGACGAGTGCGTTGTTCGGCAGGAGTGCTGCATGAAGGCCGATCTGATCGAACGACTGCATCACCCGCGCAAAGGATGGGCG
>JBEKNG010000374.1:0-5987 GCA_049523075.1 Paraburkholderia sp. | reverse complement strand
GAGAGGACTGGCCCGAAAATCTCTTCGCGATAGATGCTCATATCAGGCTTCACGTCATCAAACAGCGAGCCGCCGAGAAAGAAGCCCTCTTCGTGACCCGGCACGGTATGGCCGCGACCATCGACGACGAGCTTGGCACCAGCCGCGACGCCCGCATCGATATAGCCCGTCACTTTGTCGCGATGCGCGGCGGAGATGAGCGGCCCCATGTCAAGATCGGGTTCCATGCCGCCACCGATCTTGAGCGAACGCACGCGCGGCGCGAGGCGTTCGATCAGCTCATCGCCAATCGACCCTACGGCCACCGCGACTGAGGTCGCCATGCAGCGCTCGCCGGCCGAGCCATACGACGAGTTGATCAGCGCATCGACAGCCTGATCGAGATTGGCGTCGGGCATGACGACCAGATGGTTCTTCGCACTGCCCAACGCCTGTACGCGCTTGCCATGCCTGGCGCTTTCACGGTAGATGTATTCAGCGACCGGCGTTGAGGCGACGACAGACATCGCGACCACATCGGGGTTCTCGATCAACGCATCGACGACGGCCTTGCTGCCATGCACGACATTGAAGACACCTTTGGGAAAGCCCGCCTCGATGAACAGTTCGGCAAGCCGGATCGATGCCGACGGCGTGCGCTCCGAGGGCTTGAGCACGAACGTATTGCCGCACGCGGCCGCCATCACAAACATCCAGCACGGCACTACCACCGGAAAATTGAACGGCGTGACGCCCGCAGCCACGCCGAGCGGCTGACGTAGATTCCAGGCGTCCATATCACCGCTGATCTGATCGGTAAAGTCGGTCTTGAGCAGATTCGGAATGCCGCAGGCGAATTCGACGATTTCGATACCGCGCAGCACCTCGCCCTTAGCGTCCGAAAACAGCTTGCCGTGGTCGCGCGTAGTCAGCTCGGCGAGTTCGTCCGAATGCAGCTCAAGCAACTCCTTGAACTTGAACATCAAACGAGCGCGAGTCAGCGGCGAGGTTTCGCTCCAGGCTGGGAACGCGGCTTTCGCAGAGGCAACCGCGGCCGCGACTTCATCTGCCGTTGCAACCGGCACGTGGGCCGTTACTCGGCCTGGCGCGGGATCGAATACGTCGGCGAACCGCCCGCTCTTGCCAGCGGCGCGTTGACCGTCGATGAAATGGCTCAGCTCGCGCACGCGCGCGGCTCCTTGATCTGCTTCGCTCATGCCTCTCTCCTTTACGATAGATTGCGGTTCGCGCTTGAGCAACTAGCGCGTCCGTCGCGCGCGCCGCGCCACACGCGGTCGGTGCGACCGGTCAGTCGTTTGCGGCCGTCGGGGATGCATCCGATTCTGGACGAGTTTCGACGCGAAATCATCATGGTCCATGGCAATTCAATTGTTCTCCACAGTCAACCATGCGTCAGCCCTGATCTGATTCGTACAGACCTGATTGGCGAGGCCGTCTATCGATGCGCGAGTGTCAGGAAAGTGACCGAAGTTGTTATGGATATTGGAATCAGTGTGCCGTTACCCGCCGACCTGGTGCACGCCGAAGCCGCGCCGCTGTTTGCCAGCGGGCCGCAAACCGCCAGCCTGTTCCAGGGCTGGCGTTACTCGTCCCCACGGATCAGGGTTGGCGTTTGCCGCGGCCACCAGCGGGTTTGCCAGCCGGCTTACGTGAACCCGCAGCTGGCTTGCTGGCGGGTTTGCTGCGTGGCTTTTGCACGCTGAATGGGTTACCGCTGGACAAGCTTGTGTCTTTACCCGCGGCCACAGCGCGCTGCGCCGCAGGCTTGCGTTTGTTTTCGCTACTTTGCGGGCGCGGTTTTTTGCTGAGCACCTGCACGGCGCCCGGCGCAGCTTGCGGCACTTTGGGCTTCTTGGGCTTTTTGGGTTTCTTGATGATCTGGCCCGTCGCGCTAGTTTGCGGCACGCGGTGTTCGGCTTCAAAACCTGGCTCTTCTTCACGGCGCAGCGTTTGCCGGATCAGCGCTTCAATCGCGGCCAGTTGCGGCGCTTCATCGGCACACACAAGGGACACCGCCACGCCGCTGGCGCCCGCGCGGCCAGTACGGCCAATACGGTGCACATAGTCTTGCGCCACGATCGGCAGATCAACGTTGATTACCAGCGGCAGGTCGTCAATATCCAGCCCGCGCGCAGCCACATCGGTGGCTACCAGCATACGTACTTCGCCCGTCTTGAAGCGCTCCAGCGCACGCAGGCGCGCGGGTTGCGGTTTGTCGCCGTGGATGGTGTCGACCGCATAGCCCGCTTCATCCAGCATGGCCGCCAGGTAATCCACGCCAATGCGGGTTTTGACGAACACCAGCGCGTGCTCCCAGTTGTTCTCAGCCACAAGGTGCATGAAAAGGTCAGGCTTGTTCTTTTTATCCACCGTCACCACCCACTGCTTGATCCTGCTGGCCGTGGCATTGGGCGGGCTGACGCTGATATTGATCGGGCCGCGCAGAATGCCCGCCGCCATGGCGCGGATATCATCGGTAAACGTGGCCGAGAACAGCAGGGTCTGGCGCTGAGTGGGCAACGCTGCAAAGACGGCGTTGAGTTCGCGCGCAAAGCCCAGATCCAGCATGCGGTCGGCTTCATCCAGCACCAGCGTTTGCACCTGATCAAACTGCACTGCGTTCTGGCGATTGAGATCCAGCAAACGGCCCGGCGTGGCAACGAGCACATCCACGCCTTTGCGCAACGTCATCATCTGCGGGTTGATACTCACACCGCCGTAGGCGGCCAGAAATCGTAAGTCGAGGCCTTTGCCGTAATCGATAAAGCTTTGCAGCACCTGTTCGGCCAGTTCCCGCGTGGGCACCAGCACCAGAACACGCGCGCGGTTGCTGGACACCGCCGGGCCGTGTTGCACCAGCCGTTGCAACAGTGGCAGCGCAAAACCCGCCGTTTTGCCAGTGCCGGTCTGTGCCGCAGCCATGACGTCCTTGCCACTGAGCACAGCAGGAATCGCCTTGGCCTGCACCGGCGTAGGTGTCTGGTAATTGAGGTCCTGCACATTACGCAGCAAGGGATCGATCAGGCCAAGCGAGGCAAAAGACATTGGCGTATTCCGGGCTAAAGCCGCAATTCTAGCGGTTACCGCCTGATTGCGCCGCGCAGATCAATGGTCAAAAAGATCGACGTTGATCGCCACTGAAAAAAGTGGTGGTGCCGGGCGCCGCGCCGGCAACGCACGTGATCCGCAAAGGGTCGATGCAGAACGACGGCGGCACAAAAACCGCAGCTGAGCAATTCTATTCGCTGGTCATGTAAGCATTCCTACTCATTCATAAATTCTATCGCTTCATTTGTGTTATCGCGACACAACCATTAGGCTTCTGTAGATTGACCTGCGACTTCATATCTGTAATGTCCAGATTCGTATCGTGAACATTGCAATCGGGGAGCTGGGCGGCAATGGAGGAGTTAGACGCCCGGGCGTTTCGTGGCTACCGTCTGTCTCTGGATGGCGGTCGGAATCCAGCGTGCGACGAATGAGAGCTATCGACGCCCCTTTCGGCCTTTCGACGCTCCTACAAAGCAGTCATTCGCCGACAGCTTGACGTGTTACAAAGTTCGCGGTTGAGCAATGTTCGAACGCCGACGCACAGTTCGTTATCCGGACATGAGCGATGAGCGACGCCCCATGCGACCAATGCGGATTGCAAGTACGAATATCATCGCACCCAGGAGCACCGCCGCAACCCAGATAACGGATCGGCTGCTTGTTACTTCTGCCAACGCGCCGAATACGAGCATGCCTATAGGGGCCGAGGCATTCCCAACCAAGAACATCACAGAATCGACTCGCCCTCTCATTGATTCAGGTGTACGGGTCGCAATAGCAGTTCGCAGTGGGATGTTGGCGAACATAAGAGCGATACCGCAAACCAGCATCCCGCCGTACAAGAGGTATGGAGATGCGTCTCGCCAGCCCCCTATCATCGCTAGCGATGCCGCCAGCATGAAGAGACTCGAAACGATAAGGTGCTCTCGGCGCAACTTTGGCGTCCAAACCGACTGCAACAGCGAGGCTGTCAGGATTCCAATGCTCCAAAAAGTTTCCGCGATCGCTAGACTCTTTACGCCGAGATGCCAGTCAAGCTTGATCAACGCGGGGAGAAGCGGGCCGATGGGCGCTGCGACGAAATTCAAGAATGGAATCGCCAGTAGGAAAGCAGCCAAGACTGCGTCTTCACGCAGATACATCCACGTTGCTTTTAGATCCTCGAACACCGTTCGCCGCGATTCGCCCGCTATAGGTTCGATGGCATGCATGGGTGTGTGGAGGCTCACGCGCCACGCGTTAATGACGGCAACCGACACAGCGGCTAAGTCGATCAAGACAAAGCGATCCAGACGCAGCACGCTCATGAGCGCGGCAGACATTGGTACGGCAACAAGTCCCGCGACGGAGACGACCGTTTGCCAGCGTGCGAAAAGCCGCCCGCGTGTCTCATCGTCGCTCATGTCCGCGAGCGCGGCCATAAAAGCCGTTGACTGTATCTGAGCCGCCAACCCGCGAAGCGCGTAGAAGATAACGATTATGCCGATACCATATCGCTGGCCATGCAATACAGGTAGACAAAGAAACAGACCAAACGAAACGACAACTGAAAGGAGGTCCCCTTTCGCAGCCACTTTCAGGCGGTGCGAACGGTCAACTATCTGGCCGATCCACGGAGTCAATATCGCGTTGATCAGAAGCCCAACGCCCGCGCAGACGCTCATCAGGAATGGCGAGTGATACCAGCTAAGGATCTGCCAGATCAATGCAAAATTGAGTAGTTGCCCCGTGAACCCAGCAATCCCTTGAAGCAGGAACAGTGTGAGCAAGTCCATGTCGTCTGTGGGTTATGGCGCGGGAACGCCGATTGAATTGAGAAATCTTGATTCGCGCGTGGTGTATGAAAACATGGTCGGCAGACTACCCGAGGCTGCAGACGAAGGCAGAACGTAGAATAGCAAATTGACGGCGCGACTAGTGAACGCTCCCGTTTTCATTGAAACGTCAAACTGGACTGGTGCAGATCGACTTAGCAAATACTCGACCGGCAGTTTTGGACGGCGAGAATCGCACAAGCAGATTATCCGGTGCGATACGCGACTGCAACTCCGCTTTAATCGTACGCTCCGACATTGATTGTCGACAATGTGGGCGTCAGCTTCAAATGTCCGGAAGTAGCCGCTGTGTGACGACCACCCTTTGCCTGAAGACACTGCCTGAGACGGAGGCGCGCGTGCAAACCTCCGTCGACTTGTTGTCAATCTCGCTTGAGTTCGACCAACTCGAGTTGCTCCTCGCCGACTGTTCGATATCTGAAAGGCACGAACCCGAAAGCGGCGTAAAGTGCCAAAGCCGGTTCATTTCGCGCCCCTGTGGAAACCGTTACTGCCTGGGTTCCGGTTGCGGCCAATACCGTTGACAACAGTTGTCGTGCCGCCCCTCGACGTTGGTGTTGAGGCAACACGGTAAGCGAAGAAATCGAAGGTGGCAATTGAGCGTTGGACGATTCTATGCTCGCCACTCCAACCAGCACATCGTCAATGTACGCGCCGAAGAAATCATCGGCAGAACGCCGAATATCCGCCGCGGTTCGTTCAAGTGGAGGGAACCACGTGGCGCCCAGCAGCTTCGCTTCTTGCAAATAAGCAGCGTATTGAACCGTCTGAATTTCTTCGGCGATCATTTCGTTGGTGTTATCTATGGTCGCAACAAGGATGGGCCTCATGGCACTACCGGAAATTAAAAAGGTTTTAGATGCCTTCGACAAGCGCCCGTGGGTGGCGACAAGCGATTCTCGGGAATCGAATGTTAGACGGCAAGTTTTCAACGATGGCGCATTGTCGACGATTTACGTAGATGCGTCGAATGTCGCTTACTGGCCGAACCCGGCCCGACGCAGCCCTCAATCGAACGCTGATTGCAGCAGGTATGCAAAAGGCATAAACCGACCCTCTGCGGCCATACGCAACATGCAGCCCAATGTCGGCCGTTGAGCC
>JBEKNG010000373.1:0-5991 GCA_049523075.1 Paraburkholderia sp. | reverse complement strand
GACGGCGCAGGCTGGAGTGCGGCCGAGCTCGCGGCGGTAGTCGTAGCCGTGAGCGTCGATGCGAACGAAGACGAGGCATGCGCCACCGGTGCTTGCTTGATGGTGGTGGCATCAGGCGGCGCGGGTCTATTAGCCTCAGCCTCCGTCTGCCCGGAGTTGGCGGCCACCGCGGCGGTCACTGCGGCAGTGGCATCTCTCGGCAGCCACAGCGTAAACACACTGCCCTTGCCCAATTCGCTCGACACCGTGATCCGCCCGCCCAACAGCCGCGCGAATTCGCGCGAAATCGACAGCCCCAGGCCACTGCCACCGTAGTGCCGGCTGGTGGAACCATCGGCCTGCTGGAAGGCCTCGAAAATCATCTCCAGCTTGTCCGGCGCAATGCCGATGCCAGAATCGCGCACCTCGAAGCGCAACATGCCGTCCTCGGCGGGCGCCACGTTCAGCGACACTTCACCGCGCTGGGTGAATTTCACGGCATTCGACAGAAGATTGCGCAATACCTGCACCGCACGCTGGCTATCGGTGACGATCATGTCAGGCACGCCCGGCGCGTTGTCGAACGTCAGCTTCAGGTGCTTCGCGGCGGTCATCGGCGCAAAGGTTTCGCGCAGCGACTCCAGCGTGGTGTCGAGCGAGACCGTCTCGAGTTCGATGCTGATTTGCCCGGCCTCGACCTTCGACAGATCGAGAATGTCATTGATGAGCACCAGCAGATCGCTATTGGAGGCGTGAATCGTTTCTGCGTAGCGCACCTGTTCGTCGGTCAGATTGCCGGTGCGGTTCTGCTGCAGCAGTTTGGCGAGGATCAGCGAACTGTTCAGCGGCGTGCGCAACTCGTGTGACATGTTGGCGAGAAACTCGGACTTGTAGCGGCTCGACTGCTCGAGCCGTGCCGCGTTGGCCGACAGTTCATCCTGCGCACGCAACAGGTCGGCTTTTTGCCGCTCGAGACGCTGCGCGTACTCTTCGAGTTGCACATTGGTTTGCTCCAACTCGGCCTGCTGGTTTTCAAGCCGCGCCTGCGAATCCTGCAGCGCGCGCCCCCGCTCTTCCAGGCCTTCGTTCGAGACGCGCAACTCTTCCTGCTGAACCTGCAATTCCTCGTTCAGCTGCTGCATCTCGACGAGCGCGTCCTGCAAGCGTTCGCGGTACAGCGCTGCTTCGAGAAAGTCGCCCATGCTGCCCGCAATCAGCTGCAGGAATTCCTGGTCGCGCTCGACGAGGGTACGCATAAAGCCCAGCTCGACCACTCCGTTGACGGCGCCGTCGTTCTCGACCGGCACGACCATCAGGTTCCTCGGAGGACTCATGCCGAGGCCCGATACGACCTTCACGTAGTCGTCCGGCACGTCCTGCAACAGAATGGTCCGGCGCGTCAGCGCAGCCTGGCCGATGAGGCTTTCAGCACTCTGGAAATTCTGTGATGCCTGTTCGCTCTCCAGGCTGAAACCGTATGAAGCGGCGCGGTGCAACGTGCCGGTTTCCTTGTCGCGCACATATAGCGCCGCCACCACGACTCCCAGATAGTGCGCCAGAAATTCGAGCATGGCACCGCCGACGAGCGCCGGCGTGGATTGCCCCACCACTTTCTCGGCGAGCAACCGCTGCCCCGAGCGCAACCACACCTGCTGTTGCAGCACCTGGGTCTGTTCGTCCTGTTGTTTGAGTACGCCGTCGTAGGAGGCGGACAGATCGAGCAACTCGCGCCGTCCCCGCCAGGCGAGCAAACCGCTCACCAGCAGGCTAAAGAACACGAACGTGCTGACCATGACGGCCGTGACATTGCGTGCCGCCGTCGAGCGCTCCTGCCTCAGGCGCAACTCGACATCGAGGAAATCGCCGAACTCACGGCGCGTCTCGTCGAACAGGATTTTGCCGCGATTGCTCGCCACCTCTGATTGGTACGCCATGTTTCTGCGCCGCAAATCGATCGTCTGCTGCGCGTAGGCGTCCCATTGCGCCTGCACCGCCTGGATCTGCTTAAGCAGTTCGACCTGAGGCGGATTGTCGGAGACGAGATTCGCCAAAGTGGCGATCTCGGCCTGGAAGCGCGGCTGCCCCAACTCGTAAGGCGCGAGAAAGCTCTCGTCGCCGGTAATCAGGAAGCCGCGCATGGACGACTCGCGGTCGACCGCGAGTCGCAGCATCTCGTTGGCGTTGCCGATCACGCGCTCCGAGTGCTCGGCCCAGCTCATCGTATTTACAAGGTACGCGATCAGCGCGACGAACACCGCAACGGTCAAGAGACCCACGCCTAACGGCAGTGCGATGTTACGACGGATGATGCGGCGAAATTGATCCTGATCGACAGCTATGGTGGCAGGCATTTTTTTCTGGGTTTGGTCTGGTCAGTTCTCTCGGCTCGGCAATTTCGACTGATTTACCGCCACTACAAAAACCACTACAAAAGATACGTCGCCACATCCATGCGGCCGCAACGATGTGAGGACGCACGTAAGGTGTCGATACTTGCTCGATACACCTGAGGCAGCGCGCCTGCTTTAGGCTTCTCGCCGCGCGGCGGCCACGTATCATACAGCGACTGTACCGGTTCGATCCATGCGCATTGCTCATCGCAAGCGCGCAAAGCCGTTGTGCGTGCATCGATCTTGCGATACACCACGCACCATAGAAGAGACAACGCGCGGCCTTGCGTTGATTCCCCTCTTCGCCACCTCAGACATCGTGTAACGCATCGGATAGGTCTGCTCAGCAAGCCGCGTGCCCGGTCTCATGCCCGGGGCGCGCGGATCCGCATCGCCCAGCGAGGAACGTAACTTGCTGGCCACTTCCTCCGTTTTGACTCTCGCCTCTGCGCGTCGCTCATGTCCAATCGCACTCGTCCTCACCACATGCCCCGTCATCTCCGTTCTTCTCTGGCAGCGCTGTTTGCCTGCCATATCGCGCTCAGCCAGGCGATGCCCCCGGAAACACCGCTCGCTTCGCTGCCCGCGACCGCCAGTGCGGCGCTCGGTTCGGCGCAGCGGCACCCCGCTCACGTTGCTACGCAACAAGGGGCGGCAGCCGGCACGCATGCCAATCCACACGCCCAGCCATCACCGGTGGCGCCGGTACCGCCGTCCGAGGCGTACGGCGATCTTTACCGGGACGTTGAACTGGCGCACCTGTTTCCCGACAGCAAGACCTTTGCCGACATGGTGCCCAATGCGTCACCGCAGCAGATCGTGGCGGCCTACACGAGCGCCCGGCACCAGCCTGACTTCAACCTGGCCGCATTCGTCCATCAGTACTTCGTCACCCCGCAACACACGGTGAAGCCTTATGTGTCCGATCCTAATCAGGATGTGGTGGGCCATATCGACTCGTTGTGGGACGTGCTGCGCCGTGACCCGGATACGAGCGCAAGCCCCTGGTCGTCGTTGCTGCCGCTGCCGGATCCGTACATCGTGCCGGGCGGGCGTTTCGACGAAATCTACTATTGGGACTCGTACTTCATCATGCTCGGTCTCGAGCAAAGCGGCCGGCACGATCTGGTCGTGGACGAGCTGAAGAACTTTGCGACCTTGATCAATCGCTACGGTCACATTCCGAACGGCAATCGCACTTACTATCTGAGCCGCTCACAACCGCCGTTCTTTGCGCAGATGGTAGCGCTCGTCGCCGAAAAGGATGGCGAGAAGACTTACCTGCAATATTTGCCCGAATTGCAACAGGAATACACGTACTGGATGGAAGGCAGCAACCAGCTGGCGGCAGGACATGCGTACCGGCATCTGGTGCGGCTCGCCGATGGCACCTTGCTGAACCGCTACTGGGATGAACGCGCCGCACCGCGCGACGAGTCTTACCTCGAGGACGTGACGACCGCCCGGCAGACGCCGCAGCGCGATGCCGCCGACCTGTGGCGCAATCTGCGCGCAGGTGGCGAAACGGGCTGGGATTTCAGCTCGCGCTGGTTCGCCGACGGCAAGAGCCTGGCAACGATCGACGTGACCTCGCTCGTGCCGGTCGATCTGAATTCCCTGCTCTACCAGCTCGAGCGTACGCTGGCGCATGCCTATCGCCTGAAGGGGGATGTGACGCGCGCGGAGAACCTCGAGCAGCGCGCGAACGCGCGCGCCGACGCGATCCGCCGCGTGCTGTGGGATCCGCGCCTGCAGGCATTCAGCGACTTCGATTTCACGCACCATCAGTTGACGCACCGCCTCACCGCCGCGACGGTGTATCCGCTTTATGCGGGCGTGGCGGACAAGCAGCAGGCGCACGCCGTCGCCGAGACCCTGCAGCGCGGGCTGCTACGGCCGGGTGGCCTCGCGACCACCCAGGTCAGGAGCGGCCAGCAATGGGACGAGCCGAACGGTTGGGCGCCGCTTCAATATATCGCGGTCACGGGGTTGCGCCGTTATGGTGAGACGGCGCTTGCGCAGACGATCGCCACGCGCTGGATCCGCACCAACGTCGAGTATTACCAGCACACCGGCAAGCTGGTCGAAAAATACGATGTGGACGCAACCACCGTGGGGGTCTCGGCCGGCGGCGGCGAGTATCCGCTGCAGGACGGCTTCGGCTGGACCAACGGCGTGTTGCGGGTGCTGCTTGCGCTGTATCCGGATGCGGTCAACGTATCCGCCAGCCGGCCGGCGGATATTCCGGCCGGACCGGCCGGGGTGTCGGAGGCGGCGTCTGCTGCTGCGGCGGCGCATTAGGGGCGGCGTCTGCTGCAGCGGCGCATCGGGGGCCGCGTCTGCTGCAGCGGCGCGCCAGGGAAGCCGGCTTCCTCGCCCCGGCGCCCCCGCGCGCCGGGGCCGCTAGTCGTGGTTCATGCCGGCACCGACTCCGCCTGCGCCTGACGCGACCACACCCGATGCTGCTCCGCCGCCGCGACAAACGCCTTCATGACCTCGGCGATCTGCTTGTCGTCGCCCGTCGCGATGCCGTCCGCATTGGCCGGCAGGTGCGCCGCATCGAGCACGTCGCGCCCCGCGCCGAGTGCGGCGATCGCTTTCAGATGCTTGAACGCCTCGAGCACGAAGTGCCGCGCGTCGCCCGATTGCGCGAGCGCCTTCGCGCCGGCCTCGCCGCCGACCACCACGATCGCGTCGAACATGATGGACGGCATTCCGGCAATCGTCGCATCAGGCTGCAGATCGCCGATCGCCGCGAGGGTCGGCGCGACCAGCAGCGGCGTGGCACCTTCATCGCGCAGGGCTTTCTGCAGCTTGCCAATTGCAGCGACGTCCGAGCCCGGTGCCGCCAGCAAAGCAATCTTGCTGGTCTTGATGCCAGGCTTCACGCGGTTGAGCAGGCTCAATGCCGGTGAAGTCTCCGGCTTCGCTGTGGCCGGCGGCTTGCCCTTCTTGGGCGCGGGCAGACCGAGCCCGGCCGCGACCTCGGCAGCCAGACCGGCATCGAAGTTCGCGAGGATCTCGTTGACGACGCGCTCGCGAATTGCCGGCTTCGTCACCTTGCCAAGTTCGAACTGGTAGGCCGCGCTGATGTGCGCCTTCTCGACCTCGGACATGCTGCGATAGAACAGCGCCGCCTGCGAGAAGTGATCGGCGAACGATTCGCTGCGCACGCGGATCTTCGTGCCTTCGACACGCTCGTGATAGCTCTCGAAGCCGCCGTCTGACGCGGCAGGATCGGTTTCCTTCGGCCAGCCGCCGTTCAGCGAATTCGGTTCATATGAAGCCTGCCCGACGTTGATCGCCTGACGATGCATCGCATCGCGTTGATTGTTCTGAAACGGGCTCACCGGACGATTGATCGGAAGCTCGTGGAAATTCGGTCCACCGAGGCGGCTGATCTGCGTATCCGTGTAGGAGAAGAGCCGCCCCTGCAACAGCGGGTCGTTGCTGAAGTCGATGCCGGGCACGATGTGCCCCGGATGAAACGCCACCTGTTCGGTTTCGGCGAAAAAATTGTCCGGGTTGCGGTTCAACGTCATCTTGCCGATGATTTGCACCGGCACTGTTTCTTCGGGAATCAGTTTGGTCGGATCGAGCAGATCGAAGGGGAAACTGTTTT
>JBEKNG010000372.1:0-6013 GCA_049523075.1 Paraburkholderia sp. | reverse complement strand
ACGAACGGTTGCGGGTTGCCAAGGCCTTGCGTCGCCACGACGAGCGCTTTCGCGGTCTGTTCGACAGCCACCCCGTGCCGATGTACATCTTCGATCGCGAAACGCTGCGCTTTCTCGCGGTCAATGCCGCCGCCACGCAGCAATACGGCTACTCGGAGAGCGAATTTCTCGCCATGACGATTCGTGCGATCCGGCCGACCGGCGAGATCAGCCGCCTCGAGTCACACCTCTCGCGCATCGAAGCCGGCCCGATGCAGGGGCGCATCATGGCGGGCGTGTGGCATCACCGGCGCAAGGACGGCTCGACCATCAGCGTCGACATTTCGTATCACTTCCTGACTTACATGGGCCGTCCGGCGACCTTTGTGCTGGCCGATGACGTCACCGAGCAGATCAATGCCGAAGCCGAGGCGCAGCGCTCGAACCAGATGCTCGAAACGGTTATCGACAATATCCCGCAGCGAATCTTCTGGAAGGATCAGCAATCGCGCTATCTGGGTTGCAATATGGCGTTCGCGCGTGACGCCGGGCTGGCTTATCCGGAGCAGGTGGTCGGCAAGACCGATTACGACCTGCCATGGCGCGCGCTCGCCGACGAGGTCCGGGCGCATGACGTCGAGGTGGTCAGCACGGGCGTGCCGAAAATGAATTTCGAGTTCGATCTGGTGATCGACGGCGTGCACCGCACCACCGTGACGAGCAAGCTGCCGTTCACCGATAGCGACGGCCGGGTGATCGGCGTCCTCGGCTCCTATACGGATATCACCGAACGCAAGCGCGCTGACCTCGCGCTGCGGCTGCAAAGCCGCGCGCTCGATGCGAGCGTCAACGCCATCCTGATCACCGGGCCGGCCTCCACCGGCCATCTGATCGAATACGTGAACCCGGCTTTCAAGCGTATTACGGGCTACGACGCGGCCGAGGTGATCGGTCAGGACTGCCGCCTGCTGCAACGCGACGACCGCGATCAGGAGGGGATCGCCTTGATCCGGCAGTCGCTGGCTGCCAATCGCGAGGTCAGCGCGGTGCTGCGCAACTACCGGAAAGACGGCGCGCTGTTCTGGAACCAGCTCTTTATCGCGCCGGTGCCGAATCCGGACGGCGAGACGACGCATCACATCGGCGTGATCAACGACGTCACCGACCTGATGCGCTATCAGGAGCAACTCGAGTATCAGGCGAACTACGACAGCCTCACCCGGCTGCCGAACCGCAATTTGCTGCGCGACCGTCTGCAGCACGCGTTGATCGTCGCCAAACGCCACCACAAGGGTGTCGCCGTCGTGTTCATGGACCTGGACGGCTTCAAGAACGTCAATGACAGCCTCGGACACAGCGTCGGTGACCGCTTGCTGAGCGTCGTCGCCGACCGGCTCGCGCGTTGCGCTCGGGCGAGCGATACCGTGGCGCGCCACGGCGGCGACGAGTTCGTGGTCGTCATGACCGATATCGTCGACGAGCAGTCGCTGATCGCGTGGATGGAGCGGGCGCGGGCGTCGATCTCGGAACCCGTGTGGCTCGACGGCACGGAGCTGTACGTGGGCTGCAGCATGGGCGCGAGCCTGTTCCCGCAGGATGGCGAGGATGCCGAAACGCTCATGAAGAAGGCCGACCTCGCGATGTATCGCGCGAAGGACATGGGTCGCAACAATTTCCAGTTTTACCAGCCGGAGATGAACGCGAGCGCCGGTGCGCGGCTGAATCTCGAGCGCCGTCTGCGGCGCGCCTTGCGCGACAACGAGTTCCTGCTGCACTACCAGCCGCAGGTGGATATGGTGACGGGACAGATCGTCGGCATGGAGGCGCTGGTGCGCTGGTGCGATCCGGAGGCGGGGCTGATCCAGCCGTCGTCGTTTATCCCGCTGGCGGAGGAGTGCGGGTTGATCGGGCCGCTCTCCGAGTGGGTATTGCGCGAGGCGTGCCGGCAGAACAAGGCCTGGCAGGATGCAGGCTTGCCGCCGGCGCGGGTGTCGGTGAACCTGTCGGCGCGGCAGTTCCAGCAGCACGATATCGTGAAGCTGGTGACCCAGGTGCTCGACGAGACCGGGCTTGAACCGCAATACCTCGAACTGGAACTCACCGAAAGCACGATCATGCGCAACGCCGAGGAAGCGGTGTTGATGCTCAATGCACTGCACGCGCTCGGTATTGGGCTGGCCATCGATGACTTCGGCACCGGCTATTCGAGCCTCAGCTACCTGAAGCGCTTCCCGGTGGACCGCTTGAAGATCGACCGCTCGTTTGTGTCGGATATCGGCGTATCGGGCGACGATGAGACCATCACCTCGGCGATCATCGCGCTCGCGCACTCGCTCAAATTGCAGGTGATCGCCGAAGGCGTGGAGACCTCCGCGCAACTCGACTTTCTCAAGGAGCGCGCCTGCGACGAAATGCAGGGCTTCTTCTTTTCCAGGCCCATGCCACGCGATGAGATTCCGGGCTTGCTGCAGGGCGGGGCAGCGGTGGTGGCGTAGTGCGGCTCGACTGCCCCGTCGTGTTTCGCAACCCTACTCGCGAGCCGGCACGGTATCTTGTGGCGCTGGTTAGCGCACCGCTTATGCAGACGAGGGGAACCGGATGAGTGAAGAGGTCAGCGTGCGGCGGATCGGCGCGAAGGAAGCCGTTGCCAGCGTGGAGGGATTGGCTGACGTGCTGATTGATTGCGTCGAAGGCGGTGCCTCGGTGAGCTTCATGCTGCCGCTGCCGCGTGAGAAAGCGTTGGCGTTCTGGCGCGGCGTGGCCGAAGGTGTGATGCGCAACGAGCGGGCGCTGTTGATCGCTGAAACTCGCGATGGCGAGATACTCGGCACCGTGCAATTGATCACCGCGCAGCCGGACAACCAGCCGCACCGGGCGGATGTCGCCAAAATGCTGGTGTCGCGCAAGGCGCGGCGGCGAGGGATTGCGCAGCAGTTGATGGCGGCCGTCGACGCGGTGGCGCGTGAGGAAGGCAAGACCGTGCTGGTGCTAGATACGGTCACGGGCGGCGACGCCGAGCGCCTGTACGAGCGGGCAGGTTGGCAGCGTGCCGGGGTGGTGCCGAAATACGCGCTGATGCCTGATGGGGAGTTCTGCGCGACAACGTTTTACTACAAGCACCTGTGAATCGGGATCAGGCGCGGCGGTTGAGTGACCGTTGCCTTCGTGTTAAAGATCGGCTATCTATAAGCTCCGCCTTGCCGCCTTGCCGTTTTACCGCCTCACCGTTGACCGGAATGAGGACGCGACATGCTATGCGAGGCACATCATCGCGAGGCGACCAATGAAGCGCTTGAATCGAAGCGCGCTGCGTTAAGCGGTGCGCCGTCACAGGGAGCCTGATCGATGAAGCATGCTGGACCCGCGGCGCTCGACGCTCTCGCCGATCCGATCGTCTCGATACGCGAGCGAAGCGAGCTCAAGGAGCCGCGTCCGGGTGTTTTTTATCGCAAGGGCAAGGCGTTTCTGCATTTTCATGAGGATGCCGCGGGGCTTTTCGCCGACCTTCGGGTGAGCGCGGAATGGGAGCGCTTTCGCGTCTCCGACGAAGACGAGCGTACGACCTTTCTGGCGACTGTCGAGCGAAGCTTGTGACGCTGGCGAATGCGGCACGCTTACATTGAACTTTAGCAAAGCAGGCAGCGAGCACTTCCTATGAGAATCGATTCTCCGCCGGACTCCGGCTACCCCGGCATCGCACTGCGGCAACTCGAACGGGCAGATATTCCTGCATGGTTCGACTACCTTTCGATTCCTGAAGTAGTGGAACACACCAGCTGGAACTTGCATTCGGCCGCAGACCTGGTGCCGATGCTGGACGCGTGTGAATCGAGCACACCCACGTCGATACGCCGCATGGCGATGATCGATCAGGAGCACGGCGACCTCGTGGGCACGATCGGGTTTCATACGGTCTCCGATGTGAATCGCAGTGCCGAGATCGCCTACGATCTGGCGCCGGCCTACTGGGGACGTGGCATCGCGAGCGCCGTGTGCGCTGCGGTCACAGCATGGGCGTTCTCGCGCGAAGATCTGGTGCGTGTGCAGGCCACGGTGCTCGAGACGAACCAGCGTTCCGACAAAGTCCTGAAGAACTGCGCATACCGCTATGAGGGCCTGCTGCGCGCCTACCGGATGGTGCGTGGCACGCCGGGCAACTTCAGGATGTATGCTCGTGTGAGCGAAAGCGTGGGGTGACTCGAACACCGCACGTCCAAACCTCTGACCGCACCAGGTGCATGGCATGGGAGACTCAGCCAATTGAACCCGCCCGACTTCCCAGCGGATGGCATCGTCACCGAGCGCGCGCGGCTGGGCGCGGCGAGCCGCGCGGATGCCGAAGCGCTGCTCGCGTTCCAGATCGAGAACCGTGGCCATTTGCAGCCATGGGAGCCGCTGCGCGCCGACGAGTTCTTCACCTTGCCAGCGGCCGAGCAACGCCTCGCTGTGATGGAGCAGCAGATGGCCAACGGCTCGGCGCTGCATCTGTTGCTGCGTGGGCGCCTCACTGGTGCGATGCTTGGCGAGTGCAACTTTACGAACATCGTCCGTGGACCCTTTCAGGCCTGTTTCCTGGGGTTTTCGATCGGCAGCCGCTACGAGGGGCGGGGCCTGATGCACGAGGCGCTCAGCGCTGCGATTGATCATGTGTTCAGCCAGTACCGGCTGCATCGAATCATGGCCAACCATCGCCCGGAGAACCTGCGCAGCGGCAAGCTGTTGGAGAAGCTCGGCTTCGAGCGCGAGGGTCTCGCGCGTGCCTATCTGAAGATCAATGGTACGTGGGCCGATCACGTTCTGACCTCCCGCATCAATCCCCGGGACTGACCGGCCGTACGTCAGCGACGGCCTGACGCACACCCCAGGCACGTTTCAGCCACGTTTCAGGTCGGCCCGGTGGTATCGACGTTGTCCCAGTACTCCATCCGCGCGGACTTCCTGTAACTCTCGTCCATCAGCCTGACGCTCACGCGTCCCGAATCGGGAAACACTACGACATCGTGCGCTTGCGGATTGCCGAACACCAGGTAGCGGCACGGCTGCGACGTATGGTTGAACAGCGCGTGACCCACAGCCTGCCCGGCGGGAAAACAGACGTATTGCCCCGCGGACATCACGTGCGATTGCGAGCCGAGGCGCAGTGTGAGACTGCCTTCGAGTATCAACAGATGCTCTTCTTCGAGCATGTGATAGTGGAACTGGTTGGCCTGCTTGCCAGGCGTCAAGACTTCCATCGACACGCTCACCTGCGTGCCGCCGCCGAACGAACTGAGATGCTGGAAACTCATGCCGAAGCGCTCGCCGTGCTCGAACACCTCGAGCGGCGCCTCGCTGATATCAAACGGTTCGAATACCCCGTCTGCATTTGCTGAAGAAGATTTCTGGTTCAACGCCACACTCCCATTCTGGATGTACAGGTCGATCGCGCGAACCGGTTTGCAAGCTTGCTCGCCTGCGCGATGGCGACGATTCTCTCGCATTCGCGCGATTCGCGTGGGGGAGCGTTCGCGCAGGATCGCGGCGCGGACCGCCATGTAGAATTGCCGCTCGCATTTCCCGAATCCTTCAGGTGCCTGATGAGCGACTTTCCCACGCTCGAGACTGACCGGCTGCTACTGCGCGAACTCGTTGCCGATGACGCCCCCGCGCTGTTTGCGATTCACGGCGACGCGCCGGCCATGCGCTGGTACGGCGCCGATCCGATGGTCGACGTGCGGCAGGCGCAAAGGCTGATCGAAACTTTTGCGGGTTGGCGCCAGATGCCGAACCCTGGCGTGCGCTGGGGGATTCAACGGCGGTCCGACGCGTCGCTGGTCGGCTCGTGCGGCCTGTTCAAATGGAACCGCGGCTGGCGGACCTGTACCCTCGGCTATGAACTGGCTCGCCCGGCGCGAGGTGCGGGATTGATGGCTGAAGCCTTGTCCGCCGCGCTCGGGTGGGGTTTCGAAGCGATGAAGCTCAACCGGATCGAAGCCCAGATTCATCCGGACAACGCCGCGTCGCTCAAACTGGCGCGTGGAATAGGTTTCGTTCA
>JBEKNG010000371.1:0-6034 GCA_049523075.1 Paraburkholderia sp. | reverse complement strand
TCTCGGCATCCTGAACACCGCCAATCTATTGTCGAGCAGCGGCTTCGTATGGTACTGCGAACGCTGCGTACGGCGCAGGCGTTTGCGCCGGGGCGTGGCGTCGATGGCGGTAGCGGTGGTGCTCGGTATCGTTTTTGTCGGCATCCAGTTGCGCGAGTGGCACAACCATTCTTACGGACTGACCGCGCAACTCTACAGCTCGCTCTACTTCACGATCACCGGCTTTCATATGATGCACGTGGTGGTCGGCATTGTCGTGCTGGCGCTGTTGCTACTATGGACCGCGTTCGGTTATTTCGACGACAGGCGTTGCGTTGCGCTGACGATCGGTGGATTGTATTGGCATTTTGTCGACGTGGTGTGGCTCTTCATCTTCACCACCGTGTATCTCACGCCGTATCTCCTGCGGACCGGGTCATGAATGCGCCGCGCCTCACGAGGCTACAGACGTTGACCGGCATGCTGGCGGCGCCGTTCGCGTGGCTCGTGCAAATGGGTGTGACTGAAGCGCTTGCCGCGCAAAGCTGCTTTCCGCACGATCACCCGCTGCCGGCGCCGGCGCTGCGGGGGCTGGACGTCGTCTTCCTGGCGGTCAATCTGGTTTGCCTGCTGCTGGGTGGCCTCGGCGCCGTGGTGGCATGGCACAATTTCACCCGGCTGCGGCGCGACCGCATGGCCGCGCGCGACAGCGCGGACGGCATCGAAGCCGAGAGGCGGGGTCTGGACTGGAGCCTCGCTTGCGTCGGCGTCATGAGCAGCATGCTGTTCCTGTTCGCGCTGGTCGCGACCGATAGCGCGGTGCTGATCGTTTCGCCTTGCAGCCGGTGGTAAAGATGACGACCCTCTACACGCTGCTATCGGTTCTCCTGGGGGCGCTAGCGCGGTACCGCGGTGTGTGGAAAACCGTGCTGTTTACCGGCATGGCAGTGTTGGGGATCATGTCGGCGGCCTACAGCGTTTCAGGGAGCACCGACGCGACGAACGCCGCTGCCGGTGCCGGTGCCGGTGCCGGTGCCAGTGCTGGAGCGGAAGCGGCAGCCGATGCGAACGCGACGCTGATCGCGCGCGGCGCTTATCTGGCGAAGGCGGCCGATTGCGCCGGTTGTCACACGGCTGCGCCTGTGCCGACGCAACCCGGCGCCGCGCCGAAACTCACCGTGCCGTTTGCGGGCGGCCTCGGCATGAGTTCGCCGTTCGGCACGATCTATTCGTCGAACATCACGCCCGACCTGGTCAACGGCATCGGCCGCTACACCTATGACGAGTTCTCCCGAGCGTTGCGCGAAGGCATCGCACCCGGCGGAAAACGGCTGTATCCGGCCATGCCGTTTCCTTCGTTTGCGAAGATGAGCGACGACGATCTGCACGCGCTGTATGCGTACTTCATGCATGGGGTGAAGCCGGTGGCGGCGCCGGCTCCGCAGACCCATCTGCCGTTTCCGTTTAGCCAGCGCTGGGCGCTGACGTTCTGGGACTGGGCGTTCGTGCCGGGCGGCCGCTATAAGGCTGAGCCGGCCCATGACGCGCAGTGGAACCGCGGTGCCTATCTGGTGCAGTCGCTCGGTCATTGCGGCGCATGCCACACGCCACGCGGCCCGGCCTATGAGGAGCGTGGCTATGACGGCGACGCGCATCTCTATCTGACGGGCGGCACCAACGATCACTGGTTCGCGCCCAATCTGACCGGCGACCCCGGTTCCGGACTTGGACGGATCGGCGCGCCCGAGCTCGCTGCGTTTCTCAAGCATGGCCATGGCGCGGGACTCGTGACTTTCGGCAGCATGGTTCAGGTGGTCGAGGACAGCACGCAATACATGAGCGATAACGACCTTGCGGCGATTGCGGCCTATCTGAAGAGCTTGCCGGCCCGTGAGCCGGCCGGGCAGTACGACGGGCAGTCGCGCGCCGCGCTGCAAACCGTTCAGGCGCTCAAGACTGGCGACGTGGAGCACCCGGGTGCGGGCATCTTCCTGAGCTATTGCGCACGTTGTCATCAGCAGGACGGCAACGGCGTCGCACAGAAATATCCGCGGCTCGCGGGCAACCCGGCGGTGCTCGGGGCGCAGACTACTTCGCTCGTGCGGCTGCTAGTGGAAGGCGGTGGCAGTCCGAACACCGAGGGCGGCCCACCGCCGCGCAAGATGCCTGCGTTCGCCGGAAAGCTCACCGATGCGGAAATGGCCGCGGTACTCACGTTTATTCGCAACACGTGGGGCAACGCTGCGCCACCGGTCACCACGCGAGACGTCAGAAGCGTCAGGAGTGCGATTCACAAGTAAGGAAGTCGAATCTAAATCAGGAAGACGTTTAACCAGACACGGGACGGCCGGTCTTGCTAAGTGATCAGTACGTCACTGAGCCGGGTTCGTTGGGTACACCGAACAGTTCGTGCCAAGGAGATGCCATGAAGACCGCAAAGCAGACGCAGCCGCGCGAACGGGACAGCGCCGAGGCACATTTTTCGACGTACGCCAGGCCATTAGCTGACGCGGCGATTGAACATGCCGAAGCGCTTGCTGCGAATCCCGATGCTGACGTGATTCACAAGCTGCGTGTGGCGCTGCGCCGGTTGAGATCGCTTTTGTGGGCGTATCGGCCGTTGTTGGGTAGGGAACTCGATGACCGCCAGCGAGACCGCTTCAAGTCTCTCGCAGGCGCTGCCGGGAAAACCCGCGATTGGGACATTTTGACCGAGTTGCTCGTCGAAATATTGGGCGCGCGACAGGCGCCGACTGAACGGCTGCGCGCCGCGCGTGCCACCGCTTTGGACGACAGCCGCGAAACTTTGTCGCATGCGGGCATCCATGCCGTGTTGCAGGACGCGCTTGCCGATGCGAGCGGCGCGCTTCGGCATCAGGCACATGAGCGCACGCCGCTGAAGAAATTTGCGCGCAAGCGCGTCGCGGCGGCCGAGAAGTCGCTGAACAAACGCATGCGCCAGGCCGCACACGCTAAACGCTCCAACTATGCTTCGTATCACGACGTCCGAAAGGCCGGCAAAAAAGTTCGCTATCTGCTCGAATTCTTCGAGCCTTTGCTGACGAGCAAGCAGTTGAAGACACTCAAAGGCTTGAAAAAGCTTCAGAAGCGCTTCGGTACGCTAAATGACGTCGTGGCCAGTGAGGAGCTCTTGCGAGGCAACGGCGACATTTTTAGCAACGACCGCGAGGTCAAGGCTGCTTTTACGGCGCTGGAGAAGCAGCGCAAACGCCGGGTTCACGCGGCCTCGAAGCTGCTTTAGCGACCGGCGCGGGCGACGAGCGCGGCATGGCGTTTGCTCCGCTCTGGAAGATACCGGGCCGGGATGACGATTCAAGCGCTGGATTTAGCTACGCAGACGAACGCACAAATAAGCATGTACAGGATACGACACGGCAGAGAAACCGGACGAACCGCGGGGCGAACGGTCGACCAGCCCGACCACCCCAAGGTCATTGTGAGTGCGTGCGAGGCTGCGCCATACAACATTCAGGAAGACGTGAAGCTTCACGACACGTTCTGGATAAAATCCCAGCCGTACTCGCTTCAGGAGATGTTCACGTCGGCTCACGGAGAACTGGCGCGACGTTTCATAGGCGGCTCGATTTTTCAGGCGTTTCTCAGCGCATTCAATTATCACCGCTGGCACGCGCCGGTGAGCGGCGTCATTTCGAAAGCGTATGCCGTGGACGGCAGCTATTACTCGGACGCCGACTCCGAGGGGGAAGACCCGGGCGGATTGAACGATTCACAGGGTTATATCACCGCGGTTGCCGCACGTGTGGTGATTGTCATTGAGTGCGACGATCCGGCAATCGGCCAGGTTGGCTGTGTGTTCGTTGGCATGGCGGATGTCTCGTGGTGCGTGATCGAGGCATTGCCGGGCCAGCGGGTCGCGAAGGGCAACGAACTCGGCTATTTCCAGTACGGCGGCTCGACCTGCTGCCTCGTGTTCGAACCCGGTGTGATCGGCAGCTTCGTGCCCAAGCCGCCCTTTGATGACGACGGCCTCCCGACAAAGGTCAATACGCATACTGCGACCGCGGCGTTGGCGCTCGCCTCAGGAGCGCTTGCGGCCCGCCGCCTGATGCGCGATTTCGCCGGCCCGTCGCAGCGCGTCGACGATGTCCGCGTAGACGCGCTCACGGGTATCGGCATCAGGGGTACGCAGCCCATACGAAGGATGCCAGGTTGCCACCACCACGCGGCCATCATGCTCGATCGCCTTGCCGAGCGCATCCTGCAAACGCAGACTTTTGTCTTCGAGAAGCGCTTTCAATGCCGTAGCACCCAACGCGACCAGCACGTGCGGTTTGACCGTTTCGATCTCACGTTCGAGCCAGTAATGGCAAGCGTCGATCTCCCGCTGCGCGGGCGTCTTGTGCATGCGCCGTTTGCCGCGTGGCGTCGTGCCACAGAGTGCAACGGCGGCACGCATCGAGCGTGGCGGGTTGCTAAAGGGGATGACATCGGGCTTTCGTTTATCGTCATTGTCCCTTTCGGGTGGATGGGTCTTGCTTGCATTCATGACAAGCCGACCGCTGCCGCCAGATGAGGCGCGGTCTCGCCGCGCCGTGCGTATAGTTTGGAGCTTGCGTCCCTAAGCGCTGTTCGCAAGCCCTCCTCAACGACCGGATGGTAGAACGGCAACGTCAGGACTTCGTCAACGCACAAACGCAACTGCACGGCCCAGGCCAGCAGATGGCCGAGATGCTCGGCCTGCGGTCCGCAGAGTTGAGCGCCCAGCAACCGTCCTGTCGAGGCTTCCGCGTACACGCGCAATGCGCCGCGTGCCTGACCGTCGATCCGGCTGCGGCCCTGATCTTCAAAGGAGACAAACCCGTCGACGACGTTTCTCTCAGCAGTTTCAATGGATGTCCCGACCAATGCCACTTGCGGCTGACAAAACACCACCGAGTAGGGCACTTTCCTTTCCACGTGCTTGACGTCGGGAAAACGCGCGGCGTTGGCGCCGGCAAGCTGGCCTTCGTCGGTGGCGTCCTGGAGCCAGGGGCGAGTGCCGTCGCAGTCGCCCGCCATGAAGATGCTGCTTGTGCCGCATTGCATCGAGGTGTGATCGAAGGGCGGCGTTCCGCGCTCGTCCAGCGCAATGCCGGTGTGCTCCAGCATCAACGGTTTCAGGGCTGGCCGCCGCCCTGTCGCAACCAGTACGGCATCGAACTGTTCGCGGCGGGTCATGCCGTCGGTGGCGCGAAACGTGATCGTGGGCACGCCATGTTCGAGCAACATCTCATGGACGCTGGCGTCCGGATCAAAATAGAACTCGCGCGCAAGGCTTTTCGCGAGGGCGTCGTGGACGCTCTTATCCGTGATGCCCGCTATCTTGCCGTCGCGGCCGAATACGCAGACTTCGACGCCCAGTCGCGAGAGGCCCTGCGCCAATTCCAGCGCGAGCGGTCCGGCACCGAAGACGGCAAGCCGTTGCGGCAGCGTCTCAAGCTCGAAGATATCGTCGCTTGTGAGCAGGCGCTTGCCGAACACCTTGAATTCGGACGGCACGTTCGACACGGCCCCGGTGGCAATGACGACGCTGCGTGCTTCCAGCCGCCATGCGTCGTCGATGATCAGCCGATGGCTCCCGGAGTCGCTGGCCTCAAAACCGGCGCGCCCGCGGACCACACATTCCGGCGGAAACGAGGCGACCTCCTTGAGGACCGTGGCGACGAAATGATCGCGTTCACGCCGCACGAATTGCATGGCGAGTCTGCCGTCGACCTGCAGCGTCGCCGTCCCGTCTACGCCTCGTGGCTTCAGTTGCTGTGCGTCGTGTACGCCGTGCGCGACGGCCAGCAACAACTTCGAAGGCATGCAGCCCACCCGTGCGCAGGTGGTGCCAAACGCTCCCGCTTCGATCAGTACCGCGTGTGCGCCAGCCTGGGTGGCGGCGTGCCACGCTGCCATACCTGCCGTGCCCGCGCCGATCACCGCGACATCTGCTTGCTGTGTTTTCATTCTGCGTCCCTGCGTCCCTGCGTCCCTGCGTTCGCGCCGCTCATCGAGGCGGCCCGCGGTTACTTGTCCCGGTGCCCTGGAA
>JBEKNG010000370.1:0-6037 GCA_049523075.1 Paraburkholderia sp. | reverse complement strand
CGTGCCGTTCGCCATTACCTATGCGATCGCGAACGTCGCGCTGACGCTGCTGGGACCGCTCGTCGTGGGCCTCGTCTGACGCGGGTCGACGCTAAAGACCTGACCCGCCACCCTCATTCCTTCACGCCGGCGCGACCGCAGGAGCGCGCCCACCGCCGGCGTATTTCACCTTGCAATGGAGAATGCATCATGGCAAAAGGCAAAAGCGAAACCGAACAGGACAAGCTGGCAGCACTCAGCCCGTTCGAACTGAAGGATGAACTGATCAAGGCCGCCGGCGGCGGTGCGGTGGAGCGTGCCGCCAACGTCTCGATGCTCAACGCCGGCCGCGGTAACCCGAACTTTCTGGCGACCATTCCGCGCCATGGCTTCTGGCAACTGGGTCTTTTCGCCATGCGCGAATCGGAGCGCTCATTCGCTTACATGCCCGAGGGCGTGGGCGGTTTCCCGCGCCGCGATGGGCTGACGGAACGCTTCGATCTGTTCCTGCGTGAAAACAAAGGTGTGCCAGGTATCGACTTCCTGCGCGGCGCGATTTCGTACGTGCGCGATCAGTTGGGTCTCTCGGCCGGCGACTTCCTGTACGAGATGTGCGAAGGCATCCTCGCCTCGAACTATCCGGTGCCGGACCGCATGCTGAAACTCTCGGAGATCATCGTCGGCCAGTACCTGCGCCGCGAGATGATCGGCAAGCATCCGTTTGTTGGCGAGTTCGACATTTTCGCGGTGGAAGGCGGCACCGCGGCGATGACCTACATTTTCAATACGATGCGCGAGAATCACCTGATCAAGGCGGGCGATACGATCGCGCTCGGCATGCCGATTTTCACGCCGTACATCGAGATTCCGCGTCTGAACGACTATCAGCTCAATGTGGTGAATCTCGAAGCCACAGTGGAAAGCAACTGGCAGTATTCGAAGAAGGAGCTCGACAAGCTGCGCGATCCGAAGGTGAAGGCGTTCTTCCTCGTCAATCCGAGCAATCCGCCGTCCGTGAAGATCAACGACGAGAGCCTCGAGTACATTGCCGAGATCGTCAAGGAACGCCCGGACCTGATCCTGCTCACCGACGACGTCTACGGCACTTTCGCCGACGACTTCGTTTCGCTGTTCGCGCTCGCGCCGAAGAACACCATTCTCGTGTACTCGTATTCGAAGTACTTCGGCGCGACTGGCTGGCGTCTCGGCACGATCGCGACGCATCGGGACAACGTGCTCGACAAGCTGCTCGCTGAGCTGCCGAAGGACGTGAAAAAGGAACTGCATACGCGCTACGAGTCGATCACCACGGAGCCGGACAAGCTGAAGTTTATCGACCGTCTGGTGGCGGACAGCCGCACCGTTGCGCTGAATCACACCGCGGGCCTGTCGACACCACAGCAGGTGCAGATGGTGCTGTTCTCGCTGTTCTCGTTGATGGATACGCCGGATGCGTACAAGAATGCCCTCAAGCGCTTGATTCGCAAGCGCAAGCAGGCGCTGTACGAGGAGGTGGGTATTTCCTTCGAGGACGACGATCCGAATCAGGTCGACTACTACACGATTCTCGACGTCGAGTTTCTCGGCGAGCGAATGTTCGGCCGCAAGTTCGTGGAATGGCTGCTCAAGAATACGGAACCGAGTGAGTTGCTGTTTCGCCTCGCGCGCGAGGCGCGGGTGGTGCTATTGCCCGGCAAGGGCTTCGGCACGCAACATCCGTCGGGCCGGGTGTCGCTCGCCAACCTCAACGAATCGGACTATCGGCAAATCGGCCGCGCGCTGCGCAAGCTGATCGAGGAGTATGTCGATCGCTACAACAAGGATACGGGCAGCAAACTCGACAGGCATGCAGTGAAGTGAGGGTCTGGTGGGCGGCAAGCCAGCCTGATACGCGAGCTGCCCGCAGATCAGACCGGACTCGACCTGACTGCACCCGACGGCCGTGGTCGGGCCGCTGCTGTCAAAAAACTTGCACAATCGGCCGGATCGGTGAATGATCGTCGAGCGGCCTCGCCAGCGTCACAGTTGGCGAGGCCGCTTGCACCTCTAGCAGCTTGACTTCCTCCGTACCGATCATGCCAACCACTACTTCCACACCCGTGCCTTGCCCGGACGTCGAATCGCTCGACGCCATCCTCCCCGAAGAACCGTTGCTGATGATGGGCGCAGGCCCGGTGCCGATTCCCGCTGCTGTCGCCAAGGCCAATACGGTGGTGATCAATCACCTTGGCAACACGATGGTGAAGGTGATCGGCCAGGTGAAGACGATGGCGCGCTACGTATTCCAGACCCGCTCCAGGTGGGTGCTGGGGGTGGCGGGTCCAGGTTCGGCCGCGATGGAAATGGCCATCTCCAATCTGGCCTGGACGGGCACGCGCGTGCTCAGCATCAAGAACGGCTTTTTCAGCGAACGCATGGCGGAAATGGGACGGCGCGTGGGCGCCGAGGTGGTGACGCTCGACGTGGCGGATCGCGCGGTGGCGACGCTCGACCAGGTGGCTGAGGCGATCCGCCGTGAGCGGCCGGAGATCGTCACGATCGTGCAGGGCGAGACCTCCAACACGGTGGTGAATCATCATCTGAAAGACATCGCGGCGCTCGCGAAAGCCGCCGGCGCGCTGGTGATCGTTGACGCCGTGTGCACGTTGAGCACGATGCCGCTCGAGATGGATGCATGGGGTATCGACGCGGTCATCACCGGCGGTCAGAAAGGGTTGTCGTCGATTCCCGGTGTCTCCCTGATCGCATTCTCAGACGCAGCATGGGCGCGGGTGAAAGGCCGCACGGCACCGAACGCGCACTGGTGTCTCGACGCCTCCCTCGCAGAAAACTTCTGGCACAACGCGGGCTATCACTACACGGCGCCCGTCTCGGGAGTGCTGGCCCTGCACGAGGCTTTGCGCCTCGTGTGCGCGGAGACGCTCGAGAAACGCTTTGCGCGGCATCTGAAATGTTCAGTGGCGCTTCAGGAAGGCATCACAGCGCTGGGTTTGCAACTCTATACGCCGCAGGAGTGCAGGCTGAACTCGGTGGTCGGCATCGAGGTCCCGCAGGGCCTGAGCCCTGGTGATATCTGCGGCCATATCTCGCGGCACCACCAGGTGGAAATTTCGGGTTCGTTCGGTCTGCCGATCGTGCGGATCGGGCAGATGGGCGAGCAATGCCGTGAGCACAACCTGTTCCGGACGCTACATGCGCTGGGCCGGACCGTGCTGGATCTGGGCGTGGCCGTCGATTTGCCGGCGGGTGTGGCGGCGTTGGAAAAGTCCCTGTCGAGTGGCGCGCGCGGCGTAACGGCGCGCTAATTTCGTGTGGCGTGCGACTCAGCAGCCGGCGAGACTCCCCGTTCACGCCGGGGCGACTGTGTGTGGCAGTTGGCGGTTTTGCGCCCTTTTGTGCGCTCGATTGCCGCAGATGCCGTCATTTTTTAGAGTAGAGCTTCAATCTGCGACCACAGGTCGCGTGCCAGGCCAGCCTTTCCTTACTATTATTACAACCGAACGATGATGCAAATCAAAGGCTGATAGGGCAACCGTGATTTCTCATGTGAGGTGTCACGCCCCGCCTGTAAAGGGGGTACGAAATGAGCAACACCATCCACGACGAACGTCTCCAATTACTGCGGACGATCTCCACCGACATCCTCGGTATTGATCAGCTTGAGCAGACCGGCAAGCTGACGAAGGACCTGCACATTATCCATATCGAGGACCTCGCCCATGCGCTCGAGGCTGCCTACGACGCGGGACTGACGGTGGCGCATCGCATGGCTCGCCGCGGCAATGACGATTCCCGGTCAGTCGACGAGGTTTTCTTTCCTTAAGCTGCGGCAGGCCGGGCGCAACGCCGGCCGAAGACGCTGTCAGGTCGCCGCCGGCGCGTTCGGCATGCGAGCGTTACGCAGATACAGCATGGTCGACAGCCCCACTGCGGCCGCGGCGGCCACCGCCGCAAACAGGAATACCGACCCGTAGCCGAACGCACCCGCGATATAGCCCGCAAGCGGTCCGGTAATCCCGAGCGACAGATCGAGAAACACCGAGTACGCCGACAACGCCGCGCCGCGGCTAGCCGGAGGCACGAGTCCGACCGCTTCGACGCCGAGCGCCGGAAACACCAGTGCAAAGCCGAAGCCGGTCAACGCGGCACCGGCGAGAGCAAAGTGAGGCTCGGGCGCGAGCCAGAGCATCAGCAAGCCTACGCATTCAAGGGAAAACGACGCAATTGCCACCCGAAAGCCGCCGTACGTCTTGATCGTATTGGCGAACAGCAGGCGCGCGCCGATAAACAACGTGCCGAACACGGTCAGCGACAGAGCTGCATTCGGCCAATGCCGCGCCGCGTAGAACAGCGTGATGAAGGTGGCGATCGAGCCGAAGCCGGCCGAGCCGAGCGCGAGTCCAATGCCGTGCGGCAGCACCCGCATGAAGACGCTGCGGTACGACATCCGCTCGCCGTGCACGACAGGCACCGGCGCGATGTGCCGCGCGAGATAGTAGCCGAGGGCCGCCAGTACGATCACCACGATGCCGAGCGTCGCATAGCCGACCATATGTGCAATGGCTACGCCGAGCGGCGCACCGATCGCCAGCGCGCCGTAGGTGGCAATGCCGTTCCACGAGATCACGCGCGCGTTGTGCGACACCCCCACGCGTCCGATCCCCCACAGAATCGCTCCAGTCCCGCACAGGCTCTCGCCAAAACCGAGTACCAGCCGGCTCACCACCAGCAGCGTCAGGCTGAGCGCCGGCCAGTGTCCGCATAGCACGGCGAGCAGCAGCATCACACCGCTCGTGCCGCAGCCGATCAGCCCGATTGCGACGGTCCTTTTCGGCCCGAGCGTGTCGGCTGAGCGACCGGCGAGGGCGCGTGAGGCGAGGGTCGCCAGGTACTGCACGCTGATTGCCGCCCCGGCGATGATCGCGCTGAAGCCGAGGTCGTCATGGACGTAGCCGGGAAGCACCGCCAACGGAATTCCGATGGTCAGATAACAGATAAACGTGAAAAAAACGACCGGAATGATCTGCAGGGTCGTCGCAAATTCGCTGCGCGGCGTGACGGTGTCGGCGGACATGGGGAAAACGATACTTGAAATCGGCGGGAAGTCGTGATTTTCCCATGGAACCGATTCCCTTGCAGAAATTGCTTAATATTTTTTGCGCCAAAAATACGCTGGCGGAGTGATATAGAGGGTGGATTTCGGCGTCGTTCCGGGCCTTCGGCCGTGCCGATATTCTGCGACAAATGGCCAAAATAACGTATTTGAAGCAAAAATGCCGTAATTTGACACGTCTGATATAAGCGACATACGCCCCAAGCGCATCTCTTTATCGTGCCAGCGATATGTCCCGCATGTGTCCCCCGCTATGGGTTGCAGATATTGACGGTGATAGCGTTCGAATCGTCACCGCAGCATGGTCCCCACGGACACAGAAACCCGAGAGTAAGAGACATGACCCAGCCGATTCGCTTCTACCACCGCAACGCAATCCGCGAGATCACGAACGCGCCCGTCACCCGCACCGTGCTGCAGTACCTGCGTGAAGACGCGCACTGCACCGGCACCAAGGAAGGGTGTGCCGAAGGCGACTGCGGCGCGTGCACGGTCGTTGTCGGCGAGCGCGACGAAGCGGGCGGCGTCAACTTCAAGGCAGTCAACGCCTGCATCCAGTTCCTGCCTACTCTGGACGCCAAGGCCCTCTTCACGGTCGAGGATCTGCGCCAGCCCGACGGCTCGCTGCATCCGGTGCAGGAAGCGATGGTTGAATGCCACGGCTCGCAGTGCGGGTTCTGCACGCCGGGCTTCGTGATGTCGATGTGGTCGCTGTACGAAAAGCATGGCCACGAACACAGCTGCGCCAAAAAGACGGTGCCCTCGCGCGACGACATCAGCAACGCGCTGACCGGCAACCTGTGCCGCTGCACCGGCTACCGGCCGATCGTCGACGCGGCCGTGCGGATGTTCGAAGCCCCGGCTCCGAAAGCGCCGGTCGACGTGGCCGCGCTGTCGGCGAGGCTTGCCACGCTCAGGCGCGGCGAGACCTTCCACTACGAATTC
>JBEKNG010000369.1:0-6052 GCA_049523075.1 Paraburkholderia sp. | reverse complement strand
CGGTTCATCTCGTTCTGCACACACGAGATCGACTCGACCCCGCCCGCGACGAACACGTCGCCCTCACCGGCTATCACCCGCTGCGCCGCCAAGGCGATCGTCTGCAGGCCCGATGAGCAGAAACGGTTGACTGTCATGCCGGGCACGCTGACCGGCAGGCCGGCGCGCAAGGCGATTTGCCGTGCGATGTTCCCGCCCGTCGCGCCTTCCGGATTCGCGCAACCCATGATCACGTCTTCGACGCGGGCTGGATCGAGCTTTGCCCGCTCGACCGCAGCCTGCGTCACATGGCCGCCGAGCGTCGCGCCGTGCGTCATGTTGAAAGCGCCGCGCCACGATTTGGCAAGACCCGTGCGGGCGGTCGATACGATTACGGCGTCAGTCATGCATGTCTCCTGCTTCCAATGTTGAATGTAGTTCGTTGGGGCGGCGATCCGGGGGCCGGCCATCCGGCGGCCGGCGATCCGGCGGCCTGCCATTCGGCGTCAAGGCCGTCATGCCGTCCTTATTCAGCCACTTCCGCGGCCTGCACACGCTTGACACCCGCTGCGTGCAGATCGCGCCATGCGCCCTCGAGAGAACCGTTGAGATCGATGGCGCGCGAAGCGTCTTCGATCAGCGCAACTTCAAATCCTGCTGTTCGTGCATCGAGCGCGGACCAGGCGACGCAATAGTCAGTCGCGAGGCCACAGCACCAGACGCGTTTCACGCCCACTTCACGCAGATAGCCTGCGAGGCCCGTCGGCGTCTTGCGATCGGCTTCGAGAAACGCTGAGTAGCTATCGACGCCAGCATGGTGCCCCTTGCGGATCACCGCGCGTGCATGGCCAATGTCGAGATCCCGATGCAAAGCCGCACCCGGCGTGTCCTGCACGCAATGGGTCGGCCACAGCACCTGCTCGCCATACGGCAGCGTGAGCATTTCAAACGGCGAGCGTCCGGCGTGATTGGCAGCAAACGAAATGTGCGAAGCCGGATGCCAGTCCTGCGTCAGCACGACGTGGCTAAAGCCGCGCGCCAGCCGGTTGATTACCGGCACGACTTCGTCGCCGTGCGCGACAGCCAATGCACCGCCAGGCATGAAATCGTTCTGCACGTCGATGACGAGCAGCACCTCGTCAGCATCTTTCATCCAGCACCTCGCGGTATCTTGCTCTCTTCACTCACTTGTTCGAGGGCGATTCGCTGGCGGGTCGTTGGCGAAGCGTGGGCTACACCCCTTGCACTCGCCAGTTCCTCGCCTACGGACTGCTCCTGGCCGGCCCTTCAGCGGCGCTTCACGCGCCCCATCGAGGCTCGGCGCTCAGCCGTTAAACCCGCGGCCCTTCCCGGCAAGCTCTGCAATGCTCGGCGCGAGTTGCCACGCATCGCCGTTCGGACGCGCGGCATAGCCGCGAATCGCCCGCTCGACGTTGTAGAGGCCCACCGTGTCCGCGTACAGCATCGGGCCACCACGCCAGAGCGGGAAGCCGTAGCCGGTCAGATACACCATGTCGATGTCCGACGCCTTCGAGGCGATCCCCTCTTCGAGAATCTTCGCGCCTTCGTTGGCGAGCGCGAACACCAGACGTTCGACGATTTCCGCATCGCTGATCTTGCGGCGCTGCGGACCGGTTTCCTGCGAGAACGCGACAATCATCTCGTCCACCAGCTTCGACGGATACGCCGTGCGGTCGCCCGCCTTGTAGTCGTACCAGCCGCCGCCGGTCTTCTGCCCGAAGCGCCCCGTCTCGCACAGCCGGTCGGCGATCTTCGAGTAGTGCATGTCCGGATGCTCCAGATAGCGGCGCTTGCGGATGGCCCAGCCGATATCGTTGCCGGCGAGGTCGCTCATGCGGAACGGTCCCATCGCAAAGCCGAACTTCTCGATGGCGCGGTCGACCTGTGCCGGCAACGCGCCTTCTTCAAGCATGAAGAGCGCCTGGCGGATGTACTGCTCGATCATCCGGTTGCCGATGAAGCCGTCGCACACACCCGACACCACAGCGGTCTTCTTGATCTTCTTCGCCAGTTGCTTGACGGTGGCGAGCACGTCTTTCGCCGTTTCCTTGCCGCGCACCACTTCGAGCAGCTTCATCACGTTGGCCGGGCTGAAGAAGTGCATGCCGACCACGTCCTGCGGACGCTTCGTGAATGCAGCGATCTTGTCGACATCGAGCGTGGAGGTGTTCGACGCGAGAATCGCACCCGGCTTCGCGACTTCATCCAGACGCCTGAAGACCTGTTCCTTCACACCGAGTTCTTCGAACACGGCTTCCACGATCAGGTCGGCGTTCTTCAGATCGTCATAGGACAGCGTGGGCGTGATCAGCGCCATGCGCTGTTCCAGCACTTCGGGCTTCAACTTGCCCTTCTTGACGGTGGCCTCGTAGTTCTTGCGAATCGTCGCGAGGCCACGATCGAGCGCTTCCTGCTTCGTTTCAAGCAGCGTGACCGGCAGGCCCGCGTTGATGAAGTTCATGGCGATGCCGCCGCCCATCGTGCCGGCACCGATCACGGCGACCTGTCTGATCTCGCGTGCAACGGTATCCGAAGGCACATCGGGAATCTTGCTCGCCGCACGCTCACCAAAGAACGCATGACGCAACGCGCGGCTTTCCGGCGTCTGCACCAGGGCGACAAAGCATTCGCGTTCGAACGCGAGGCCTTTGTCAAAGCCGTCCTTTACGCCTGCTTCGACCGCGTCGATGCACTTGTGCGGCGCCGGGAAATTCTTCGCAATCGCCGCGACGCTATTGCGCGCGAACTGGATAAAACCTTCCGCGTTCGGATGCTCGATCTTGCGATCACGTACCTTCGGATGCGGCGCCGCCTGCGCGCCGACCTTACGTGCAAACGCGAGGGCGGCCTCGGCCAGATTGCCTTCCACCACTTCGTCGAAGAGCCCAGAGTCGGCCAGCTTCTCCGACATCACCGGTGCGCCCGAAACAATCATATTGAGCGCCGCTTCAAGACCGATGGCGCGCGGCAGACGCTGCGTGCCGCCCGCACCCGGCAGGATGCCGAGCTTCACTTCCGGCAGCGCGATCTGCGCGCCCTGCGCTGCGATGCGGTAATGCGCGCCGAGCGCCAGTTCCAGCCCGCCGCCCATGGCGACGCTATGGATCGCCGCGACGATCGGTTTCGCACTCCCTTCAACGGCCTTGATGACCGTGTGCAGCGTCGGTTCCTGAGTCGCTTTGGGCGTATTGAACTCGGTGATGTCCGCGCCGCCCGAAAAGGCCTTGCCGGCGCCGGTCAGAACGATGGCCTTGATGGCCGGATCGTTCTGCGCGCGCTCGAGCCCTTCGACGATGCCGGCTCGTGTCGACAGACCGAGCCCGTTGACCGGGGGATTATTTAGCGTAATGACGGCGACGCCGTCATGAGTCGTGTAGTCCACTGCCATCTGCCTGCCTCCATGCGGTAAGGCCGCGCATCGCGTGGCCTGTGCCGGTTCATTGTCCGACATTCCGGGTCAGCAAACAGAATACACAAAAAAGCACGCTCGTTCAATTTATTGCGGGAAAGGGTTTGCCCTGGGAGCGCGACGATCTTGAGTCAGACCGCGCCCTCCATCGCCGACGGCAGCACGTAGTCGCGGTACATCTCGCGCAACCTGAGCTTTTGCAGCTTGCCGGTAGCCGTGTGCGGCAGGTCGTCGACGAACACCACGTCGTCGGGAATCCACCATTTCGCCACCTTGCCCTCGTAGAAGGCAATCAGCTCGTCACGCGTCACCTCGACGCCCTTGCGCTTGACGACCACCAGCAACGGCCGCTCGGTCCATTTCGGATGCGAGCAGGCAACGCATGCAGCCTCTGACACGGCCGGATGCGCGATCGCGACGTTCTCGACGTCGATCGAGCTGATCCATTCACCGCCGGATTTGATCACGTCCTTGCTGCGGTCGGTGATGTGCAGGAAGCTGTCGGAATCGATCGTGGCGACGTCGCCGGTCGGAAACCAGCCATCGACAAGCGGCGAGTCGTCCTTGCGGAAATACCGGTCGATCACCCACGGGCCGCGCACATGCAGGTCGCCGAACGCGACGCCATCCCACGGTAGATCGCTGCCGTCCGGACCGACGATCTTCATGTCGACGCCGTAGATCACATGGCCCTGCTTTTCGCGCAGTTTGCGCTGCTCGTCCGGCGAGCGCTGCGACTGCTCCCAGGTGAGCTTCGACAGGGTGCCGAGCGGCGACATCTCCGTCATACCCCACGCATGAATCACTTCGACGCCGTATTCGTCCTGGAAGGTGCGCAGCATCGCCGGCGGGCAGGCGGAGCCGCCAATCACCGTGCGATTGAGCGAAGAAAAACGCACACCGGCCTGCTTCATATACGCAAGCAAGCCGAGCCAGACAGTCGGCACACCGGCCGAGTAGGTGACGCGTTCAGCTTCCATCAACTCATACAGCGACTTGCCGTCGAGATCCTTGCCGGGGAAGACCAGCTTGGCGCCCGTCAACGGCGCGGCATGTGGAATGCCCCATGCGTTCACATGGAACATCGGCACCACCGGCAGCACCGAGTCGCGTGCGGACAGGCTCATCGCATCCGGCAGCGAAGCGCCGTAGGCATGCAACACGGTCGAGCGATGCGAATACAGCGCGCCCTTCGGATTGCCCGTGGTTCCGGAGGTGTAGCAAAGATAAGAAGCCGCGCGTTCGTCGATCGGCGGCCAGTCGTACATGCCGTCCTGCGCGGCGAGCAGGGTCTCGTAGCTGGTCACCGGTGTCTGCATCTGCGGCAGGTGGGCGTCGTCGGTCAGCGCGATCCAGCCGCGTACTTTCGGGCACTGCGGGGCCAGCGTGTCGACCAGCCCAGCGAACGTGATGTCGAATAGCACATAGCTGTCGTCGGCGTGATTGATGATGTAGGCAATCTGCTCGGGAAAGAGCCGCGGATTGATCGTATGACACACGGAACCGAAGCCGGTCGTGCCGTAGTACGCCTCCAGATGCCGGTAGCCGCACCACGCGAGCGTCGCGACCCGCTCGCCCGGCTGCACGCCGAGCGCAATCAAGGCCTGCGCAAGTTGCTTTGCGCGCTTTTCGCAGTCGCGGTAGGTGTACCGATGCACATCGCCTTCGATGCGCCGCGAGACGATTTCCGTGTCGCCGAAATGCCGCGCGGCATGCGCCAGCAGCGAAGACACGGTGAGCGGCATGTCCATCATCTGGCCCAGCAACGGCGTCGTCATAAGCAGCGGTCTCCTCGCGGTGATTCCGTCATCTCTCTCAGGTTCGATGCCGCGCGGCGCCGGGCTGGCGGCGCCAGCAATCGGCCGGCCAGCAGCGCCGCGGGCGCCGACTTACAATATCGGTTAATCCAGAGGCGCTCAACATGTCGTTTTCCCCAAGCATTTCCGGCCTGGCCGGGTCCATGGCGGGGCTCGCCAAGGCCCTCGGCACCCCGCGCGAAGGCGCATTTGCACAGCTCGGCGGCGTCTTTATGACCCGCCTGCCGGCGCAGCCGCTCAGCGCGCCGTATGTCGTCGGCTTTTCTGCCGAAACCGCCGCGCTGCTCGGTTTCGACGCGAATCTGGCGCACGACCCCGCCTTCGCCGAGTTCTTCGCCGGCAACACCACGCGCGACTGGCCCGCTGCGGCGATGCCGTATGCCTCGGTGTACTCGGGCCATCAGTTCGGCGTATGGGCCGGCCAACTCGGCGACGGTCGCGCGCTCGGCCTGGGCGAAGTCGAGCACGACGGCGCACGTTACGAACTGCAACTCAAAGGCGCGGGACGCACGCCCTATTCCCGCATGGGCGACGGCCGCGCGGTGCTGCGCTCGTCGATCCGCGAATATCTGTGCTCGGAAGCCATGCATCATCTCGGCATTCCCACCACGCGCGCGCTGTGCGTGATCGGCTCCGACCAGCCGGTGCGGCGCGAGGAAGTCGAAACGGCGGCGGTAGTCACACGCGTGGCGCCCAGCTTCATCCGTTTTGGCCACTTCGAGCATTTCTATTCGAACGACCGGGTCGACGCACTGCAGGCCCTCGCCGATCACGTGATTGAGCGCTTCTATCCGCATTGCAGGGAAGCGGACGATCCGTATCTCGC